>JBAUZZ010000382.1:0-4712 GCA_049585495.1 Chthoniobacterales bacterium
CGGAAATGCATGATTCAGAACTATAGTTATACAAATCCATAGAGATTCGTGAGCCATGCGGGCTAGCGGGATCCAATTGCCGTTACAAACTTTTCGGGTTCAACAGGACGAGAGCGCGGACATACCGAATTCTCCCGCTCCCACGGATTAAATCAGCCCGTTGTTTCGAAACTGGATAGTAAACGGATTTAGTTTTCGTGCGGATAATCATGACCTGATTCCTCCTTTCAACTAGCTCTCCATTTCCCCTAATCACTGGATGCGAAGGACGCGACAATCTCAGCTATCGAAAAAATGTGCGAACGTAGCAATCGGTCAGTGGTCGCGTCCTCCGCCCCAGATTGGCCCCCATTCTTGTTAACAAAGTCTTGGTATCGCTCTGCCTTGCCCGAGTCCAGAACACCGATTTCGGCCATAACCATCCTAGCATCGGACATGCAGGATCTCTATGAACCGAAAGAGCGTTTGTTGAACACCCTAAAGAGGGGTATCGCTGCGATTCCGATCGCGCGCTGATACGTTTGAGTTGTTTGGCGTCGCTCGCAAGTATGAGTACGACAACATCGTCACTGAATCCCCTTCCGGATGCTCCCAATTGACGTAGCACTAGCACCTTTCGGCCGCAGCGAGGCCGCCGCTGCCGCGACGTCGTGGGAGCGTTCTCAAGGGTATCGGATCCCCATTGAACGAGACGAGGCGCCACTCGTGCCCGAAGACGAAATGGTTCGGCGGCACTCGAAACATGCGGAACTGATCGCGACAACATTCCGGAGAATTGCCTGCCACCCCGGGTGCAACATGAGTTGTTCCGCATCGCCCAGGAGGCAATCCACAACGCCGTGCGCCATGCCAATCCCACTCTAATTGCCGTAACTCTTCGATGGGAGACGCCAAGCCTCGTTCTTCGAGTAAAAGACAATGGATCGGGGATCGCCGCAACTCGGTTGGAAAAGAGTGAAGGCTTCGGATTGGCTAATATGAGGGAGAGAGCGTCAGTGCTCGACGGAAGATTCGAAATCCAGACTGCCGCTGGCCAGGGAACAAGTATAATTTTGACTGTACCGGTCTCATCTTTCCAGCCGGCAGCAGCGAGAATAAAGGTCGAGTAAACTAACCCGCGAGGATTTTTGCCGCTGAAAGGGGTAGGGCGAATTCGTCCCGCGAAGCGGGACAAATGAGCCTCAAGGGGATGGCAACATTCGCGGTCTAGGCTCCTAATCGCCTCATTTCTTACGAATCACGTTTGGTTGCGGCTCCGCCGCGCTGTGAGCGATGCAGGCTAGGAGATAACATTCTTTCCGGCAAGCCCGAAGTGGATGGCTGCCGCCAGCAGATGATGGTCGTTGCTGTAGATCTCCGTGAATCCTTCCTCGGCGGCACAGGTGAGATGCAGAGCATCGGCGGCTCGACAAGGCAGGTTGGGCGGCAACGCACCCAGTCGCGTACAGCTCATTTCTACCAGGGTCCGAGATATCGGCAGGAACAGCCAAAGCCCCGCGATTTCGTCGGCAATAAACTGGCGCCAGACAGCTTCGGCCGACCGCTCCGGCAGATTTCCCTCGCGCACATGCCGCTTAATTCCAGACCAAAACTCGAGTCGTCCGTGTAATGCACAGGCCCGGCCAGGATGCGATTGAGCAAGAGCGAGCACCTTTTCGGTGCCCGGTTCGGCCACATAACACTTAATGATATAGGTGCTGTCGAAATAGATCATCGGGCATCTCGTTCTTCGGAAATATAGGCTGTGGAATCAATCGAGACCCGGGGAAGGGAGGTCAATTTCCGTCTTGGGAACGGCTTTCCGATAAACTCTGCTGTGGTGATACCCTTGAGCACGGCAATTTGTTGGCCGCGGTCGGTGACGAAAACAGGTTCTTTTTGTGCTTGGCGCACAAACTTGCCGGTATGCTCATGCAGCTCTCGGATGGTGATGACCTTCATGTGTCCAATGTGACACGATCGCGCTTTGGAGGCAACCCGCCTATGCTACGTTGGCCCGGGAAAGTAGCATAGGCTTCCAGTCTGTAGATTCCGGGGATGAGCCAAGCCGATGAAGGTCGCCAGACAGGCAGGACGCCTATGCTACGTTGGTTCTGGGTTCGAAGCCCATGTTGTATTTTCCGGCCAAGCGGTTCGGGTATCAGGAACGCAGAGCTTTAGCGGCTATTCAGGCCAAAGCAGCAGCATCCCCGATCGAATTGTCGTGCAAATTGATTCGCTTGGCTGCTATTAAAGCTCGGCGTAGAAAAGGCTGGCGGTGAAACTGAAAAGCCGGCTTCGGCAAATACCGTTTTGGAGGAAAGAGTAAAATGCAAAAGCCGAAAAACCCCTTACTGGCGTTTTTGTTTTTCTTGGCGCTGATGCTGCCTTGGCTGATTTTCCTTTTTCGACCCGGCGGAACTGTTACCGGGCACACCTTGTTTTGGTTGGCACTTCTCTTTTGCTTGCTGTTGATGTGGGTGATGAGCGCCACGCAACGGCGCTTGGCGGCGGCGGCAGCTCCCGACCTTGGTCCGCGGATGCTGAATGAGGCTGAGCAACCAGAAGCCGTACGTCAAGTGATGGACGTTAAAATTGCCATTAAAGAAAATGGTGTGCGATTGTTTCGAGGCCCGCTGCGCGATTCTGCCTCTGTCTCCTTCGAAAAACTGAATCGGGCTCTTCCCGAAGGCTTTGTACCTTTAATTCAGGAAGACGAACAGCTAGGCGCGAGAATAATTCTGATCCCGAAGCCCGCGGAAACAGAGGTTGCGCGGAAGCCTGTCCAGCCGTGGTTGCATTGGCTTCTTTTTGGTCTCACGGTACTTACGACGACCTGGGCGGGAGCCAATCATCAGGGCGTCGATTTAGCTCAGGACCCGGGGCGATTCTTCGTCGGCTTACCTTATTCCATTGGATTACTTTTGATTCTGGGGGTGCATGAATTGGGACATTTTTTCATGGCGCGTCGACATGCGATCGATGTCACGCCACCATACTTCATTCCAGTGCCATTCGGACTTGGGACGTTTGGCGCCTTTATTCAAATGCGATCGCCTCCAACGAACAGAAAAGCCCTCTTTGATGTCGCCGTTGCCGGGCCGCTCGCCGGGCTCGTGATTGCGGTTCCGGCGCTTCTTCTCGGGCTTCAGTTTTCAAAGATTACTCCAGGCGATGGCATGCTATCGCATGGGTTTCTGCGCGGAGCGACGGTCGGCTCGTCGATACTGTTTACTTTGCTGACGAAGCTTTCGTTCGGAGACGCCGCTCAGTACGGAGCGCTTGTGCACCTGAGTCCGTTGGCATTTGCGGGTTGGTTAGGATTGTTTGTCACGGCCCTGAATTTATTGCCGGTGGGCCAGCTTGATGGCGGTCATATCACGCGCGCCATGTTCGGGAGTCGGGTCGGCCAGATGATCAGCAGCATGGCGATGTGGTCTCTGTTATTGCTGGCTTTGTTCGTCTGGCCAGGACTGATGCTGTGGGTTCTTATTATCTTCCTCATAGCCGGCCGAGGTTCGCCTCCGTTGAACGACGTAACGCCTCTGGATACCGGCCGCATGGTGTTGGGTTATATCGCCATACTGATTTTGATCCTGATCCTCGCACCAATGCCTCACTCCTTATGGGACGTCGCAAATGATGCTAGTCCCTATCTGTAGATTCAGGACGAAAACTCCCCTGGACTCCGCTTTATCGATTCCTCCAGACCCCGGCGGGCATGATCCCCCAGAACGGACGTGAGCGCCTCGGCGTTGCCATGAGCCTAAACCGCAAATGTTGTTAGCCCCATGAGGCTCATTTGTCCCGCTTCGCGGGCCGAATTCGCCCTACCGCCTTTCAGCTTCATTAACGATTTCCTGGGGCTTGCGCCCCTCGCCGACGTCCGACTGCTCGCCTTTTGGTTCCAAAAGAAGTTCGTGTGCTCCGCGGTCGATTCGAGTTAGATTGGTTGCCCCAAAAATAAACCGGCTTCCCCTGGTTCGAGTCCCTCCTTGGTTCAGCCAGCGGATCCCCCGAAAGGAAATAATTGAGAATGAACGGTGTAATTTACGGTTCGGACGTGCGGACAGCTTCGTGCGTCCAGAGCCGGGATTTTCTCCGTGTGCGATCCCTCTGCCAGCTGTTAACGGTTAATATTGGTTCCTAATGGACGAATCCTCGGCACCTGTCTCTCCGCTGCTCGTCATGCGTGGCATCGAGAAGCGCTTCAACGGGGTTCCGGCGCTTTCCAAGGCCTCGCTCGAAATTGAGCGGCGAGAGGTGCATGCGCTCATCGGTCAGAATGGTGCGGGCAAGTCCACCATGATCAAAATCCTGACCGGCTACTACACCAAAGATGCCGGGGAGATCTGGTTTAACGGAGGACCTTTCCACGCAGATTCGCCGAAGAATGCTCAGGCCGGCGGGATAAGTACCATCTACCAGGAAATCAATTTAGTCCCTTATCGGTCAGTTGCGGAGAACATTTGCCTCGGGCGCGCCCCACGCCGATTTGGCTTTCTTGATTGGAAGCGCATGCATCGGGAAGCAGAGGAGCTGCTCGCGCGTTTTAAGGTCGGAATCGATGTCCAGCAACCGCTCTCGGCGTATACGACAGCCATTCAACAAATGGTGGCGATTGCCCGGGCGGTAAGCTTCGAGGCGAAGCTGGTGATCATGGATGAACCCACCTCTTCGCTCGACGATCACGAAGTCGCGGTTCTCTTTGACGTCGTTCGGCAGCTCAAAGC
>JBAUZZ010000383.1:0-1924 GCA_049585495.1 Chthoniobacterales bacterium
GCCGAGCGCTTGGGCCAGACTCAATCGCTGACCTCTGCTCTGGTTGCTGTTCATCTGGCGCAACTGGTTCGGCTCGATCGAGCCAGAAGTCCGTGAGGATACCAAGTACAAGAAAGATTAGCGCCACTTTTCTTGGCCTGTTCATAAGGGCGGTTTCTTGAGTTCACCCACGCGGCTCGATGAAAATTCTTCCTTGCCATCTGTCCTCTTGGTAGATCAGATACCCCTTTCTTTATTGCACCGCTCGTCTCAGGTTCGGCAACCGCTCCTCGGCAGCTCGTCGCGCTTCGCGAGCCTTTCGTTCCGCGATACCCTCTCCATAGGCATTTTCACTGAATCGCCTGGATACGTTTCTGCCGCCCTCTTTCCAGTAAGCTTCCCAAAACCAGTCAATACGCTTGCCGACCTTGCGAGAGCCGCGGCTAATGCCATAATTTTTTGTCAGTTTTCGAGCCATCGATTCTCAACGAAAAATACCGCGAGAACTCCTAATGCCACGCTCAAAACGCCTGGACTAAGGGTACTTGCTCACACCGGTAGCGGAAATCCTGGTCCATAGTCTTTTCGGAAATCCCAACGCGGTTCAGGATTTGGCGACCTCTTGGCCTCGCGATACTTGCGATCATATTAGAGCAATGTGACTTTATTGCGGCGATAGTAACTCTTTTGGTAAGCTTTCTTGACCGTGCAAATCTCCTCTTTGGTGCGGCGTAGTACTCGCGCTGGTAGGTAAGTCTTCGTTGGCGAGACTTGGGGTAGAGCGCCGGCGCGACTCTGCACAACAGTGTTTGCAGCTTTAGCGTGAGGCTAGACCTTCCAAGGCCGCGAAGAGCAACGCTTCACTGCCAAGGAAGTTTTACACCGGTGTGGAACATAAAATGATATACTTCTACGCGATGCCATCGATGGTTGTTGATCCTCTTGGCCGAGACCTCATGCGCCACCAGCGAAGAGAATGCGACACCGGCCCAGCACAAATGTACGGAACGAACTCGGCGCTTTGCCGGTTATTACGGTCCGGCCGGGTTCCATTTCGCCGACAGAGTCGGCACCGGCTTCTCCGAAAGGGGTCTTGGCGGATCTGGACGGTGCTATGCAAAAGATCAAACTCGCAACGTGTCCTTTGTTAATTTGCCGGAAAAAAGGCCAGGGCGCTGGGGCCAGGGGATCACGCCCGCAGTCATGAAGCGCTGTGTTTGGGTCGAGCCGGTGCTGGTTGCCCAGGTCAGGTTTACGGAGTGGACCAGCGTCTTTCGCCTGTTTGTCAGTGCGCAGTCCGAGGAAAACCGGCTGGCGTAGCTGGTCATCGTCGTTCGAGAATAAGGCCGTCAGATGCCACGCCCCAAACACCTCGAATACTACCTGGATGAAGTCGATTGGTCCCACGGCCGCGGCTACCGGACGAGAATTCCGTACGTCGACGCCTTTCCCGCGTGAGGTTGATTCCCGCTTTCAGGCTTTAGGTTTGATCAGGGCACCCGGCTTGGCCGAAACCCTTTCCTTGTACTCCAAAGTCCATTTAGGAGGATCGCCGTAAGGTCTGCTCACACTCTCAACCTCCCCCAGTGAAGCGAGGTCATATTCCGCGTGCAGGTTTTCCGGTCTGAAGCATCGGCGAGAGTGCAGAAGCTCAACCTCAACCAGTGAACCGTTTCCTCCGGCAGGCTGTTTGATCCGTGACCCTAAGGATCATCAGCACGCTTTGATGCTTTTTCATCAGGGAGACGCTAAAGCCAATCAGAAGAATCTGAAAGTCTCGGTGATTGCCTTTCCCGCTGCTTCGTAAAAGAGCGAAGTCACATTGCAAGGCATCTCGAATTTCGCGTAATTGGTGGATGCCCCTCTGGATGGTCTTTGTCGCTCAAATTGTACCCAAAGAGCAGGAGTTTTCTTCATACGGTTGTTTCGTTATCGAGGCAGAGTC
>JBAUZZ010000384.1:0-12240 GCA_049585495.1 Chthoniobacterales bacterium
ATGCGGGACCGTGATCGAGCCGGGGCAGGACGTCCGCCAGCGTTATTTTGGCTTGCGGCGCAGTTATTCACAACCTCGCTTCGCTTGGCTAGGGCCGGCCGCTCCGCTCGGTCATGAATAACTGCGAAACTGATATCAGCCTATGCTACTCTTGGAGCCGGCGTAGCATTAGGCCCAAATTCCGAAACCGGCTTGTCAGCCGCCGGAACTTTGGAATTTTGATTGTACGTAAAAGCTCACCCGCTCACCTGCTCTGCTGCAGCCTGGCCAGCGCGTCCTCGCGCTTCTGGCGATCGATTACAAAAGTGTTGTTATCACCGTAGAGTGCCCACGGGCCGGGAGGAACTTCCGAGAAATCAGCAAATTTCCAGTCCGTGGCATCGGTCGGTGCTAAATTCAAGTAATCCCGTACTGCTGGTGACACATCGAGACCGGCTCCGCGGTTCAGATTGGGCCGAGGGCGATCGGTTCCGAAGACATACTGCCAATTGTCCGTGCTGAAAGGCCCAACATCTTCCCATTGCGCATAGCAAATTCGTCCCAATTTTCGGATCGCGACCCAGTGGTCTTTCAAAACAGACTGGCCGCTCCTTGCAAAAGTCAGATTAAACCACGGGATCACGCGGTAGGCTTCCGGTTTGGTGCGCCCCATGCTGACATCGTTATAGGGAAGAGCGATGTAAAACGGATTCTGCCGCGGCACGAACTTAGCCGGGAGAAAACCCCTACGCTCCCCAGCATCGGGCGAATCCGACCCGCCATAACTACTCGACCAGTTGAGATCCCAGGCGCTAGAACGGTTTGGCACTGGGTTGTTGCCGGTCGGTGACTCCCCGATCCAGAATATCGTGGTCACAATGTTCTGGTGCCATGGGTATCTCCCGTCAGCCGGTGTTTTGCTTTCTGGTTTCGAATTCCCGGGCTCGATTTTGAAAAGAATGCTTTGACGAAGCTTCATCGCGTTCTGCGTGAAGCGAGTGGCACTGTCACTTTCCGCCTGGGCCAGAGCGAAAGGGGCCGTGAAGATCACCCCGCTCAAAAAAGTCAAGAACATCCCAGCCTTCGGCATAAGAACGCCCACCGTAAAGGCGCGTGCCAGGTCTGTCAACCGGTGTGTGCGTAAGAATGTATGGGCGTATCGGCGTGTCGGCGTATCGCCAGGAGGTTCGGTAGGGCCAAGTTTCACCTTGGCCTAAATCAAGGAGGTGGTAGCGTCGGGGTCCAGGACGTGCGGAAGCACATCCCTACCGGCTCACATGAAGTTCGCCCTTGTACCGACATTCCTGGAAGACGCCGATACGCCGACACGCCGATACGTTCTTTCATCCGCGCGGAACTCGGAACCCCGACTCGAAACTCCGCTAACTCTCTATCTCCAGGTAGGTTCGCGACGCCAGTTTACCCGTTTCAGGATCGAAACGTTCGATTCGCATTTGCTTTAAGATCCACTTGCCGTTGACTTCCTGGCCGGAGATGACTTTGAAACGCTTCAGCAGCCGGCTCTGCGAGTCGAACCCCTCAGCCTGGACCAGCCCGCTTTTTCCTTTCGGAACCCAAATCCGCACCGATCCATACTCTGTGTTGCGGCTCGAAGGTTGAACTAGAACTATCCAGCACGGGAACACCCCGATGCGCTGTTCCCCTTCGACCTTGGCTCGATCCCAATAGATGAAGCGTAGGGCGAGATCTTCGTAGCTGATGTCCGTGCCGCGAACCGGCTGCGTAAACTTCGCACCCGATACCGGTTGTGCGCCGTTGGCGGTTTGCTCCGTTAGCACTGAACCCTCGTCCTTCAGCCGCAATCGCAGCGTTTCGTCCGGGTTCGTAAATTTGAAGAGAATTTCCGCGCCGTTAAATCGGACTCGGAATGGAATTGTGCTCCCGTCCGCCATACGGAGGCGTCCGGCGAAATCTTGATCCAATTCCTGTACCTGAGTTGAGCGTAATCTTTCAAGGATGCTGTTCGCGTCCTCCTGCGCCGCGACAGACCGGACAAAGGCCGCCGCCGCGATTCCCAAGATACCGAGGAATTTCTTTGCTTGTTTCATCAAAAAGGGTGTGTTTAGCCTCAACATTTTTTGGGCGGTTGGCCCGGGACTGTTTCATCGTCGCCTCGCATGGACAATACACTGCTTTTCCTGATTAACCGACAATGGACCAACGCGTTTCTGGACCAGGTAATGGCAACTTTTACCAGTTTCGACGTCTGGATGCCCGTCCTATTCATCCTTGGGCTCCTCTTGCTCTGGCAAGGCGGCTTCCGGACACGAAGTTTCGTCATCGTTGCTCTTTTGACCATCGCCTTAACCGACGGAGTAATTACTCAATTTGGGAAGAAGCTCATTAATCGACCAAGACCGGCCGAAGCGCTCGCCGATGTGCGTGAAGTCAGTCTGGAGAAGACGCATCCCGCCTTTCTGGGGGTTTTTCGGTCGGTGAAAATTGCGATTTCGCAGGCGCCAGTCGGCGAAGTGGTCGGGCGGTCATTCCCTTCCGGCCACGCGATGAACAACACCGTTATTGCCACGCTGGCGATTCTCTTTTTCGGACGCTGGGGCTGTCTCTATCTCATCCCTGCGGCGATAGTTGCCTACTCCCGGATCTACTGTGGCTCGCACTGGCCGAGCGACGTGATTGTCTCGGTATTCTTGGCCATCGGCTTTTGCCTCATTCTCGCCTGTGTCTTCTCTGTCCTCTACCGGCAGCTCGCTTCGCGCTGGCTGCCAAAGCTATATGCCAGGCATCCGGCGCTACTGACGTCCTCGGTATCATGAGATCGCGAATCCTTCTCTTATTCGCCTTCTTGCTCTTGACTACGACCGCCCGCTTCCTCCTGGCGAACTCCTACGAACTGTCGCCGGACGAAGCTTACTACGCTCTCTGGGCCCAGCATCCAGACATCGCCTATTACAGCAAGGGTCCCGGCGTTGCGATGGCGATCCTGGCTAGCACCTCGCTGTTTGGCCAGAGCGAATTTGGCGTCCGCTTCTTCAGCCCATTGCTCGGCCTCGGCACGTCCCTTGCCATTTATTTCCTGGCCCGGAGGCTTTTTAAAGAGAAAATTGCTTTCTGGTCGGTCATCTCCCTGAATCTTGTTCCCATTTTCAATATCGGATCCGTAGCGATGACGATCGATCCGCTATCGATCTTTTTCTGGACAGTGGCGCTGAATACGTTTTGGCTCGCTCTGGAACACAGTCCGAAAGGATTTCTGTTTTGGCCGCTAACCGGGCTGCTCATCGGTCTTGGATTTCTCTGCAAATACACCAACGCCTTCCAACTATTCTCCATCGTATTCTTCCTCAGCGTTGTGCCGAAGTATCGCGTCGAGTTCCGGCGACGAGGATTTTACTTCCTGTTACTCTTCTTTGTTCCCTTTCTGTTACCGCCGTTGGTCTGGAATCAGCAGCATGAATGGATCACGCTCGAGCATCTGTCCGAGAGCGGTGGTCTGGATCACAGCTTTGGCCTTCGATTTTCCCAAGTCGGCGAATTTGTAGCAGCACACTTCGGAGTTTATTCGCCGCTCCTTTTTGCCGGCCTGATGATTGCGCTGTTTGGATCAATACGAAAAGCCTTTCAGAACAGCAAAATCTGTTTCCTTCTCAGCTTCAGCTGGCCGCTGCTTGTGACCTACCTGCTGCTCTCCTTCCAAAAGACAGGCGAACCAAACTGGACGGCACCAGCCTTCGTGAGCCTCGGAATATTGGCGACCTGGTGGTGGTTTTCTGCGGCGAGAGACCATCGGCTGGTGGGCGGGGCTTGTATCACGGCATTGATCGTCGCCGGTCTCACGACGCTCGCAGCGTTAGATACCGATTTCCTGCGAATGACCGGGATTCCGCTCCCCTACCGGCTCGATCCCTCATCGCGTCTGCGTGGTTGGAAGACGGTGACGGAGGAGATCGAGCGATTTCGTTCAGCTTTCGAAAAGAAGCTGGGACAGCGAGTTTTCCTCATCGGCAATAAATATCAAACCGCTTCGATGCTCTCCTTCTATCTGAAAGACAAGCAAACGGAAGGGCCAGGGCACCCACCTGTGTACATTCCGGAATCGCAAGACATCCAGAATCAGTTTTCCTTCTGGCCACGCTACGACGAGTTCATCGCTCCGGATGAAAAGCCCAACCCAGCGCCGAACGAATATTTTACCGAGGAGGCCGGTGTAAATCGGTTTGTTGATCGGACCGCTTTGTTTATCACCGACCGCCCGGACAATGACCCACCGCAGAATTTGCAAAACGCTTTTACCCGCTGCGAACTCGTCGCTGTGTTCGAACTGGAACGTCGCGATCTACCGCTGCGACAAATCCGAGTCTTTGCCTGTTATCAATACCAGACGCTGCCGCTCTGATAACAATGCCTGACTTGTCGGTAATTGTCCCAGTCTACAACGAAGAGCAGAGCGTCGCCCGGCTCCAGTCCGAGCTACAAGCGGCCCTCCAAAGTTACGATCACGAGATTGTCTTTGTTGATGATGGCTCAACGGACCGGACCGTCGATCGCATCTCCCGCAATGCGTCGATCCGCGTATTACAATTTGAAAAGAATACCGGCCAGAGCGCGGCCATCTATGCTGGCCTCGAGGCGGCCCGCGGTAAAACCCTGGTCTTGATCGATGGCGATCTGCAGAACGATCCGAGCGATATTCCCCGCCTGGTTGCCGAGATCGACAAAGGCGCCGACCTCGTGTGTGGCTTTCGAGCCCAACGCCAGGATAGCTGGTTCAAGCGTGCTCAGAGCTGGATCGCCAACGCCATTAGAAGCCGGTTTACCAAGGACGGCGTCCGCGATACCGGTTGTACACTCAAGGCGATGCGGAGCGAGTGCCGTGAGGCGCTCATTCCATTCTATGGCATGCATCGGTTTATTCCTGCGCTTGTGAAAGGCCTGGGCTATAAGCTGGTCGAGCTCCCGGTTAACCATCGACCCCGGCAGTACGGCGTAAGCAAGTATCGCTTTAGAGATCGCGCCCTCCGGGCGACGATCGATATGTTCGGCGTACGCTGGTTCCTGAGCCGCCAGATTCGGATTCGTATCAAAGGCGCAATAGACAAGCCTTAGAAGGGCGGAAAGTATCGGCGTGTCGGCGTGTGGGCGTATCGGCGTAGTTGCGGAGCGTATGGAGCAATGGAGTAGTGGAGTATTCGAGCGAAATCGGTAGAGCGAACTTCATGCGAGCCGATTTCAAAAAGGTTTGCTCTCACATTCTAGCGGCTCTCCGCCAAAGGCGGATCGCCCTACCGGCATTCCGCAATTACGCCGATACGCCCACACGCCCACACGCCGATACGTACCGCCACTCTCCTTCTTCTGACACCGACACTTCTCCTCCTGACACTCTCTCTAACCCAACGCGGCCTGAGCGGCTGCTAACTTGGCGACCGGCACTCGGAAGGGGCTGCAACTGACATAGTCCAACCCCAGGCGGTGACAGAATTTCACGCTCTCCGGTTCTCCGCCATGTTCACCGCAAATCCCAAGCTTTATATTCGCCCGCGTTTTGTGCGCTTGATCGCGGGCAACTTCCATCAGCTTTCCAACTCCGGCCTGGTCGATTGTTGCGAATGGGTTGTTCTTCACAATCTCAAGCTCCTGATAATGGGGCAGGAAGCTCCCTGAATCGTCGCGGCTCATTCCGAGAGCAGTCTGGGTCAGGTCATTTGTACCAAAGCTGAAAAAGTCGGCATCCCGCGCAATCTCATCCGCCACGATAGCCGCGCGCGGCACCTCGATCATCGTGCCGACGAGGTAATTAAACTTTGTCCTTTTCTCCTTGGCGACCTCGCTGGCGACACGATGCACGATCTCGATCTGCAGTGTCAATTCTTTTGGAAACCCGACGAGTGGGATCATGATTTCCGGATTCACTTTGGTCCCATTCTTCTGAACTTCGGCCGCTGCTTCGAAGATTGCGCGGGTCTGCATTTCTGTAACTTCCGGAAAGGTAATCCCCAGCCGGCATCCGCGATGACCCAGCATCGGATTGAACTCGTGGAGCTCTCGAACTCGATCGGCAAGCCTCTCCGCCGGAACGCCGAGCTTCGCTGCCAATTCCCGCTGCTGCGCTTCTGTCTGAGGCAAGAATTCATGGAGCGGCGGATCCAGGAATCGGATTGTTGCTGGCAACCCTTTCAATTCCTTAAAGATTCCCAGGAAGTCCTTTCGCTGATAGGGCAGAAGCTTCGCCAGGGCCTTTTTGCGCTCTTCGAGCGTCTCAGCCAGGATCATTTCACGCATCGCATCGATGCGGTCCCCTTCGAAAAACATGTGCTCAGTCCGGCAGAGACCAATCCCCTTCGCGCCGAAAGCGATGGCGGTCGCCACCTGTTCGGGGCTATCGGCATTGGTCCGAACACCGAGCTTTCGCGCCTTATCCGCCCAGCCCATCAGCGAAGCAAATTCCTGGTAGGTCCGGCTCTTCTTCGGATCGAGCTTCTTTTCCACTAGCACCTGGACGATCTCGGAAGCGGCTGTCTTCACTTCGCCGGCGTAGACTTCTCCAATCGTGCCATCAATCGAGATAAAATCGCCCTGCTTGAGAGTTACGTCAGCGGCAGAAACCGTCTGGGCAGCATAGTCGATTTTCAATGCCGAAGCACCGCACACGCACACCTTTCCCATCTGCCGTGCGACCAGCGCAGCGTGTGAGGATACGCCTCCCCGAGCTGTCAGAATTCCCTCGGCCACGATCATGCCGCGCAAATCTTCCGGCGAAGTCTCGATCCGGACCAAAACGACCCGCTCGCCTTTGTGTGCGAGCTCCACAGCGTCCTTCGCGTTGAAAACAATTTGACCGCTGGCTGCACCTGGACCGGCAGCGAGTCCGCTGGCGATCTTCTTCGCATTCTTCACGCTTTCGCGGTCAAAAATTGGCGCAAGAAGGTGAGAAAGAGAATCTGCCGGAATACGCTTTATCGCTTCCCCTTTTGAAATCAGTTTCTCTTTCACCATGTCAGTAGCTATCCGAACCGCGGCAAACCCCGTCCGTTTGCCATTTCGAGTTTGAAGAATGTAGAGCTTGTTGTCCTCCACGGTAAACTCGAGGTCCTGCATATCGTGAAAATGTTTCTCCAGGATACTTCGGACTTTCATCAGTTCTTTGTGCGCCGCTGGCATTTCTTCGGCGAGTTGGGCAACCGGATGCGGAGTTCGAACGCCCGCTACCACATCTTCACCTTGCGCATTTATCAAATACTCGCCGTAGAAGACCTTCTCACCAGTGGCGGGGTCCCGGGTGAATGCCACCCCGGTAGCGCTGGTCTCTCCGCGGTTTCCGAAGACCATTGTCTGCACGTTCACCGCTGTTCCCCATTCGTGAGGAATCCCGTATTTACGCCGATAAACGATCGCCCGGTCATTATTCCAGGAGCCGAAAACCGCGCCAATCGCGCCCCAGAGCTGTTGCCGTGGATCCTGCGGAAAAGTTTTCCCCGTGCGTTCTTTGATCAGCTGCTTGAACCGTTCAACCAGTTTTTTGAGGTGGTCTACCGTGAGTTCGTTGTCGTTTTCCACCCCGGCCTCATGCTTTACCTCTTCAATTACAGTCTCGAAAGGCTCGTGGTCTTCGCCTTGCCGTTTCTGGACTCCCATTACAACGTCTCCATACATTTGAAGGAAACGCCGATAGGAATCCCAGGCAAATCGCGGATTGCTACTTTTCTCCGCTACAACCTCCACGACTTCGTCATTCATTCCGAGATTCAGGATCGTGTCCATCATACCCGGCATCGAATCGCGCGCCCCGGAACGAACTGAGACAAGGAGCGGGTTTGTACGATCACCTAGTTTCTTGCCAACGGACTTTTCGACTTTGCTCAGTGCTGCGTCGACTTCCTTTCCCAGCTGCTGAGGATATGTCCTTTTGTGATCGTAATAGTAAGTGCAAACATCTGTGGTAATCGTGAATCCGGGTGGAACCGGGAGACCGATGCGCGTCATCTCGGCCAGGTTAGCGCCTTTGCCGCCCAACAGCGGCTTCATCTTGCCATCCCCGTCCGCTTTTCCATCCCCAAAATAATAGACGTAGCGGACCTTTTTGGGACGCTCGGACTTTTTGCCCGATTTCACCTTCGCTTTAATCGCAGCCTTCTTGGAAGCGGTCTTTCTCTTGATCGTTTTAGCCATAGAATATTTATCGAGGTAGGGAAAAATTGAGGCGTCACTGGGTGTGCGTCGCTCGCGGCCAGAACCCTGACGTTAGCTCGCGCTGGGGGCCTGTCAACGAGTCAGGCTTTGCCCGCCATATCGGCGTGTCGGCGTATCGGCGTTGGCATCGGTAGAGCAGAATTTGGGGCTTTGTAGGGCGATCCGCTTTAGGCGGAGAGCCGATTTTGCGGAACTTGTCAGAGGCTGGCTCACGTGCCTGGAAAACCGACGCCTCACAAAAACAACCCGCGGCTGAGGCCAGCCGCCCTACAACTCAACCCGAGACAAGGATCCCCCAAAGTAGAAACTGGGCCTACAAATACAGCTCGCCTAACGTGAGTCGCTAAACGTGCTTTGCGCGGTGGCCTAAGAGTTGGCAGGCACTCGCTCGGCTGACTGAATCACTTCCCCTGCGGCGGACATGAAATCATCCAACCCTGTGCTTGGTATGATGATCGTGTTGCGGCGTCCATGAGCCTCCTCCGTGATGCGCATAAACCGGCCCCGTTCGTTTTCTCTGAATTCGATATAGAAATGCTTGCGCTCCACCTGCAATTCTCTCGTGACGATTACATTATCCATGATGTTTCGGAGGGGATACCACTTAACCAATATTACAACATCTGCCCAGCCACCATTGGAGGAAGAATCAAGCTAAATGGCACAAAATATCTGTGACGTAAACCCATAAATTTTATTCGAGTCCGATGCAATCCAGAAAGCCTGCACTGCTTACAAATCCTCCAAGGATTTGTGAGCAGTGCAGGCTAACGGCCAGCGGTTTTCGAAACGACAACAAAGTCAACCTGCCGTTTAAAGGCGTCGACTCCTGCCACTCGGACGATTACCCGATCGCCAACAGCGTAGCTCGCTTTCGTTTTTCGCCCATAGATCCGTTGCCGAGCTGGATCGAATATGAAAAAATCGTCGGCGAGCGAGGATATATGCACAAGCCCGATCATAAGCATCTCGCCAACCTCCACCATCAAACCGTAATTGCGGACTTCGATGATCGTTGCCTCAAAGCGGTGCGGCTTTGGAATCAGACTCCGGAGATACTCTAGTTTTTTGAGCCGGACCGCCTCGCGTTCCGCATCCGCAGCAATGCGTTCGGCCAACGAAATATGTTCGCAGATTTCCGGTAATTGAGTCGATCGCGGCAAGTTTTTCCAAGCCTTGCCCTTCGCTAACAGGACGTTAAATGCGCGGTGAACAATCAAGTCGGCATATCGCCGGATGGGGCTGGTAAAATGTGTGTAATCGGACTTGGCCAAACCATAGTGCCCGACCGGCTCGGGCGAGTAGCACGCTCTTCGGAGGCTCCGCAGGAGCCCTATCCGCAATACAACTTCTTCGGGCCGGCCGGCGATTTTCTTCAAGAGCCGCTGAACTTCACGACGGTGGCTCAGATCGCCGATCTCAATCCCCTGCGCGCGTACGGTTTCGCGGAATTCCAACAGCTTTGTTGGATCAGGATCCTCATGAATACGATAAACCGAAGGCACCGGCCGTTTTTTCGTTTCACTCGCTACAACTTCATTCGCCAACAACATAAACTCCTCGATAAGCTGATGCGAAATGTCGTTTTCTTCCCGAACAACTCCAGTGGCCACTCCATTCGCCCCGATTTGGACGCGAACCTCAGGTATATCGAGCTCCAGCGCGCCGGCGGCAAACCGCCGCTCCCGCAGACGCTCGGCGATCTGCCAGGCGTGGTGCAGGTCCTGACCGACCGGATCGCCAGGGGGCCGGCGCAAACGCTCGATAGCTTGCCCGTAAGTCAGCCTCGCCCGGCTTCGAATCACCGTCGCCGCGAAACGATAACCTCGTATTCGAAAGGAGTGATCGAAGCGAACGATCACACTTTTTGTCAAATGATCTTCGTCGGGCCGCAGGCTGCAAACCCCGTTCGACAGCCGCTCCGGTAGCATCGGCAGAACCCGATCTGGAAAATATACGCTGTTGCCCCGGAGGTAAGCTTCCCGATCCAGGGGGCGGCCGGGTTTAACGTAGTGCGAGACATCAGCAATGTGAATCCCTACCTCCCATTCCCCGTCTTGCCGCTGGACATGGATGGCATCGTCGAAGTCGCGCGCATCGTCAGGATCAATCGTAAAAACCGGGACTGCCCGAAGGTCCGTCCGATTCGCGATCTCTTCCTCTGAAATATCGGAGGAAATCGATCTCGCTTCTTCAAGCACGGCCTCAGGAAAATCGGTGGGCAGTTCATACTTCTTGATAATTGAAAGAATCGCCACGCCCGGTGCGCTCGCCGGCCCCAACACCTCGATGATCTCTCCCTCCGGGTTTACGTGCCGGTGCTCCCAAGGCTCCAGTCGGACAACCACTTTATCGTTCACCTCCGGCGCTCGGGCAAACCGTGCCGCCTCAACCTGAACATAGATGTCATGAATCAGGCAGGGCTCGTCCGGAACAACGTAAAAGAAGTTCTTCGACCTTTGCAACGTGCCGACAATCGTCTCGTTTGCGCGCTTGAGAATTTTGACGATCCGGCCTTCCCGGTGGGCCCGTTGACGCCCTGAGCGAAGCGGAGGAGCACCGGCACGAATGATCCGCGCGACCACCCGGTCACCATGCATCGCGGTCGTCACGTTGTCCGCGGCGATGTAAAGGTCTCCGAGACCATCACCAGACTCATTGATGATATACCCAAATCCTTGCGGATTGACTTGCAGGACCCCGACAAAAAGGTCGGCAGTGCTTGGGAGGACATATCGATCTTTTCGGATCTGGGCGAGCCGGCCGTTCGCCTCGAGCTCAATAAGGAGCTTCCGAAACTTCCCGCGCTCGGTGACGGGAACGTTCAGACGCTTAGCCAGATCAGTCTTTGCCAGCGGCTGATACTTCGGCGAAGCCAAGAGCTCAAGTAAGCGCGCCTCCAAATTGTTCGTGGTATCCCTCCGTCGCGGCACGCGAGCAGTCTAAACGACTCACCAGCCCAAAGTCGAGAGTTGCGCCAAGGGCTGGATGCGTTATCATCGACCACAACCTTTCCGCTGACGCGTGTTGGCGTTCGCTCCCGCTCGCTGACGTTCGTTACGAATCGCGGGTGTAGTTCAATGGTAGAACGGCAGCTTCCCAAGCTGCACACGAGGGTTCGATTCCCTTCACCCGCTTTCGCCCGTCGCTTCGGAACGGACTACAGCGCGGCAGACCCCGCTTTCTGCCAGCGCCGCCGAAAATCCCTACCCAGAGGGCGAAAGCGTCGCGCCGAAGGCTTGGCGAAGGCGGACCAACCCCACCATGCACTACGTCTACATTCTCGAATCGCAATCAGTCCCCGGCCATTTCTACATCGAACGCAGCTGGAAGCCGCCTTCGCATGCTTGGGCGCGCCCTCAACCACAGAGTTCGACAAACCGGTTGCATTCGGCCGCGACGTAGGCTTGGCATAGTCGGGCTTCGGCTACTTTACTCCTCGGTGTCATACGATCGGTCACAGTAGTCGTTGGGTTCGATGCGTCCGGGATCCAGCGATACGTCTCCGCAGCGCTCGACGCGCTAAAGATCGAGAAGGTTCAGACGCATTAAGAGAGCTATGGGGTGGCGCCTCTGTAAACGCACCAAAGCCAAGTCAATCAACACAACAAGTGAGTAAGCTCACACTCCATCCTGATTTCGACAAAGCCTTTGAAAATAGGTTTACCAATGCACTTGCCGCCTTCCATTCTGATGTCGGCGAAATGCTTGGCCCAGACCCTGTCTTAGTCGCGTTGGAACTACACGGAGACTTGATCCTCGCTCGGTACAACTCGTTGGGACGCCGCAGGAAGGCTACAGATGGTGAGTGGAAGGAACTTAACGCGTTCCGACAAGCGTATTGGGCCTACGGAATCCTTCAGGCATCGTACGAATGCGAGCTCATGTTCAACGTTGTGAGGGCTACACTCAAAGGCAATACACTGGAAGGCGCTGAAAAGGCCTGCGCCGTAAAAGAGGCCACTGCGCAATTCAGGGCCCTGGAATCGCTAGACCACCCCAAGCGCGACGCACAGCGATTACTGACCAATCTCGGCCTTCCTTCAACCCTGGAGGCCTTCGTAGACAACAAATGCCGGATCGAGATCGACA
>JBAUZZ010000385.1:0-15029 GCA_049585495.1 Chthoniobacterales bacterium
CGATATATTTCGGGCAATTCCAATGGAACGCTTCTACTTGGATGAGAATACCCCGCTCAACGTTATTAGCGCCCGGATCGTTCTCTATTTTTCGTAACTCTTCGGGGACATCGTCTCCTTCTACCAACTTCGCGGTCCCAAAAATCTTGAGCCGCGCTCGGGCCGGATAATCGATCAGAAACAGGGAAACGCGAGGGTTCCCCAAGATGTTGCCGAAAGACAGGTATTGACGATTTCCTTTAAAATCAGGGAAGCCTAATTGGCGGTCCCCGAGTACCTTCAAGAATCCGGGTGGACCGCCGCGATGTTGAATGTAAGGCCAGTCATGCTCGTTAATTGAAGCGAGAAAGAACGTATCTTGTGACTCGATAAAAGCGATCTCCTCCGGTCCGAGCTGGTTACTGGTGAGCGGGCCGGTTTCAAGGCGGCAATAGGTGGCGCGGCTGCCCCAACGTTCCTGCAACTGTTTGACAGCGTCACTTGTCGCAATTTCTAAGTAGCGATCGGTCATACTCCGAAGGTGAGAGGTGCGAGGTGAGAGGTGAGAGGTGAGAGGTGAGAGGTGAGAGGTGAGGGCCTGGAGCCGTCGTCCGGAATTCCTGGCTCTTCGACTACTCCTTTAGGGTGAAGCGGCGAAAAGGCGCTCGACAAGGCCAGGAAGATTCAGTCTGTTGGAGGGCGAAGAAGCATGATTGCCGCGGAAGAGTTGCTCAAACCGGTTTCGGAGGAGGCGCCATGCGGGACGGACTTGTCGGAGGAGGCGAGCCTTCAAGAACTCGAGAGCCTGGCGCGCGGAAAGCCGGAAACGCAATTTTCTGCAGCCGAGCCGCCAGATTGGAAAGAGGTCCAGTCGCGGTGTTCAGAATTTTTCAATCGGTCGAAGGATTTGCGCGTGGTGATGATTTTGTCCGTCGCTCTTCTTGAGCTTGAGGGTCTGCCTGGGTTTCGGGAAAGCTTAGCGCTGCTCAAAGGTCTTCTGGAGCGATATTGGACCGCTGTTCATCCACAGCTCGATCCATCGGACAACAATGACCCTCTGCAGCGAATGAACATCATCGCTTCATTGGCGACACCCGTTGGCACCTTTGGCGATCCGTTCCGTATCCTTGAACGGCTTCGAGCTGCGCCGTTGTGCGATTCGGTACAAATGGGCCGCTACGGTCTGGCGGATATCATTCGCGCCGAAGCCGGGGTCCAATCCGGCGGCGATAAGCCAACGGCTACCATGCCGCAAATTGAAGCCGCGTTCCGAGACTCGAATCCGGAACAGCTTGGCCAAATTCATCGGGTGCTGGGCGACAGTGTCGCGTTGGTTCAGGGCATTGACGAATTTATCACCCGGACTGTGGGCGCCGCGAATGCGCCCGATCTGGCGCCGCTCTCAAACGAGTTGATTGCGATGCAAAAGAGAGTCGCACCGTATCTGCCGGCTGGGACTGTATTAGCCGATCAAGTCGGCGGCGTACTTCCCTCTGGCATTCCGGCTCAAACGGCGGTTCCGGTCACGGGAGACATTCGCTCTCGGGCAGACGTGGTGAAGATGTTAGCTAAGATCTGCGATTACTACGCCCAAGCCGAGCCGTCCAGCCCGGTCCCGCTAGTCCTCAAACGGGCTGCGCGGTTGGCGGAGATGGATTTCCTGCAAATCGTCAAAGATCTGGCACCGGATGCGCTGGGTCAGGTCCGAGGTGTCACCGGAGAGACCGAAGAGGGCTGAAGACTGAATACGCGGTCACACAATGCAATTGACATTTCCTGGAAACTTAACGTAATTCTCCAAACCTCTCCAGGACGGGCAAAACAGTTAGATGCGGGATCCAGTCGCGAGCGATTTCGGTCTGAAAATCAATTCTGGCTGTGCCATTATGAACAGCAAGAGTCGGCGCTGGCCGGTATTCGCGGCACATGCGCTAATCATGCCCGATCCTCCTTGGTCTTTGCTAATATTCAATTTTCCTTCCACCAATCCGATAGTTAACCCTAGGGCTTAATCCCATGGCAAAAGCGAGCAGCCAAAAATTCATCGCCCGGAATCGGGCGCCCCGCGTCCAGATCGAGTACGATGTCGAAGTTTACGGAGCACAGAAAAAAATTGAACTACCGTTTGTGATGGGTGTGATGGCGGATCTTTCCGGGAAGCCGGCGGACCCGCTAGCGCCAGTGGCGGATCGTAAGTTTCTTGAAATCGACATCGACAATTTCGATGATCGGCTCAAAGCGGCCAAGCCGCGCGTGGCCTTCCGGGTCCCGAACACGCTTACCGGCGAGGGCAGTCTCAGCGTTGATCTGACTTTTGAAAGCATGGATGATTTTTCCCCTGCTGCGGTCGCGCGGAAAGTGGAATCGCTCAACAAGCTGCTGACCGCGCGAAACCAACTCTCGAACCTGATTACGTACATGGACGGCAAGGTTGGCGCCGAAGAGCTGATCAAAAAGGTTCTGGCAGATCCCGCTCTGTTAAACGCCCTTGCTTCAGCTCCAAAACCTGAGGCCGCGAAACCTGCAGATAGCGCTGCTTAAAATTGATCACTATGGCTGAACAAAATCTCAAGACCCAAACCGAGACCGCAACTGGCATTACGACGCTGGAGCCGACCGAGTTCGACTCGCTGTTGAGCAAGGAATTCAGGCCGAAGACCGACCAGGCGAAAAGCGCTGTCCAGGAGGCCGTTAAGACGCTGGCTGAGCAGGCTCTTGGCGCCACCGCGTTAATTTCCGATGACGTTCTCCTCACCATTCAGTCGCTCGTGGGAGAACTGGATCGGAAGCTCACGGAGCAGGTGAATCAGATTATCCACCACGAAGACTTCAAGAAATTAGAAGGCACCTGGCGTGGACTTTATCATCTCGTCAGCAACACCGAGACGGATGAGATGTTGAAGATCCGAGTGGTAAACGTCTCGAAACAGGAGCTGGCAAAGACGCTCAAAAAATACAAGGGCACGGCCTGGGATCAGAGTCCTATCTTCAAGCGGATTTATGAAGATGAATACGGATCTCCGGGCGGCCAACCCTATGGTTGTCTTCTCGGCGATTACTTTTTCGACCATAGTGCGCCCGACGTCGAGCTTTTGGCGGGAATGGCGCAGATCGCCGCGGCTGCTCATGCGCCTTTTATCAGCGGCGCCTCGCCGACCGTGATGAACATGGATTCGTGGCGCGAACTAAGCGATCCGCGTGATTTGACCAAAATTTTCCAGACACCGGAGTATGCACCTTGGCGTTCCCTGCGGGATTCCGAAGACTCGAGGTACATTGGACTCGCGATGCCACGGTTCCTTTCCCGGATGCCGTACGGCGCAAAGACTTCTCCGGTCGTGGATTTTGCGTTTGAGGAGGATGTCGAGGGTGCTGACCATAACAAATACGTCTGGTCGAATTCCGCTTTTGCCATGGGCACGAACATCACCCGGGCGTTCAAGCTCTTCGGTTGGTGCGCCCAGATTCGAGGGACCGAAAGCGGCGGAATGTTGGAGGGCCTGCCAGTTCATACATTCCCAACTGATGACGGTGGGGTTGATATGAAATGCCCGACCGAAATCGCGATTACAGACCGTCGCGAGGCCGAGTTGGCCAAGAACGGCTTCATGCCGTTGTCGCATTATAAGAACACAGACTATGCAGTCTTTATCGGTGCCCAGTCGCTCCAGAAACCGGCTACTTACTATGATCCGGACGCGACCGCCAACGCGAACCTCGCGGCCAGATTGCCATACCTGTTCGCAACTTGCCGTTTTGCCCACTACCTCAAGTGCATGGTTCGCGATAAGATCGGGTCGTTTAAGGAGCGTGCCGATATGGAACGCTGGTTGAACGACTGGATCAGGAACTTTTGCGTTGACAGCAGCACGGCTTCCGAAACTCAGAAAGCCCAGCGCCCGCTGGCCGACGCCTCGGTCGAAGTTGCGGAGGTGGAAGGCAATCCGGGCTATTACGCGGCCAAATTCTTCTTGCGGCCGCATTACCAGCTGGAGGGCCTCACGGTCTCTCTACGCCTGGTGTCAAAGCTGCCGTCGGTGAAAGGCGGAAAATAATTTCTTTGTAGACGAAACGGTTCTGAACGTCTTGGAGCCTGTACTGTAGCGCCGCGGTGGGCCTACCGACCGTTCGGGATCGAGCTAATACCTAAGTCAAATCCAGGCGCGAATAATCTGAAGGGATAGAAATAACATTATACTATGGCAGTTGACATCTTTTTGAAAATTCAGGGGGTCGACGGCGAGGCCAAGGACAAGGCACACAAGAAGGATATCGATATCCTGGCCTGGTCCTGGGGGTTGAGCAATTCTGGATCGGCCCACGTTGGCGGCGGCGCGGGCGCCGGTAAAGTAAACGTTCAGGATCTCAGTGTGACCAAATATGTCGACTCCGCCTCGCCCAAATTAGTGCTGGCTTGCTGCAGTGGTCACCACTATGACGAAGCGACGCTCGTTGTACGAAAAGCCGGAGGCGACAACCCGGTTGAATACCTCAAGTTCAAGATGCAGGAGGTATTGGTCAGTTCGGTTTCGACGGGCGGATCAGGCGGTGAGGATCGGCTGACCGAAAACATCGTGCTTAACTTCGCTAAGTTTAACCTGGACTATACGCCACAAGACGACAAGGGTGCGCCGGGTACGGCCATCCCGGCCGGCTGGGATGTTGCTCAAAACGCAAAACTTTGACGACTAAGTTCGAGCGCGCGGCCGGTTTAACCGGCCGCGTTTCGGGGAGTCGTCATGGAGGACGACGCTCCGTCGTCGCCGATGAATCGGCTAAACTCTTCCTTTCCAGGATCTTTTCTGCGGCGCTGACGGAGCAGCGCCGTCCAACAAAACTCGCACCTTCGGCGCTCGAATAAAGGCAATGACACCAGAGGAATTGCTAAAGGAAGGCCGGCTGGACGAGGCACTGAAAGGACTACAGGGCGGTGTCCGGGACAACCCCGCAAATGCCAAGCTGCGAGTTTTCCTGTTCCAATTGCTGAGCGTGGGGGGGGATTGGAAGCGGGCTGATACGCAGCTCAAGGTGCTGGCGGAGATGGACTCAGACAGTATGATGCTGGCTCGCCTTTTTGAGCCAGTCCTGCTTTGCGAGGCTTTTCGGGCAGATGTATTCGCGGGGAAGCGAACGCCGGTCATTTTCGGTCAGCCGCCTGAGTGGATCGGGTTCCTGGTGCAGGCGATGGAACACTTCGGCAAGAGCGAATTCAAGGCCGGCACTGAGTTGCGTAACCAGGCGTTTGAAGCCGCCCCGATGAGCGGCGGCAAAGTCAACGGACAGGCGTTCGAATGGATAGCCGATGCGGATGAACGGTTAGGTCCCGTCCTGGAGGTGATACTCGAGGGCCGCTACTATTGGGTGCCTTTCTGCCGAATTCGGCAGGCGTTTATCGAACCTGCAACCGACTTGCGCGACCTGGTTTGGGCGCCTGCTCAGTTCGTCTGGGAGAACGGTGGACAAGCATCGGGCCACATCCCTACCCGCTATGCGGGCACGGAGCGGTCAGATGATGGCAAGTTGAAGCTGGCCCGCAAGACCGAATGGCTGGATAAGGGAGGGACCAATATAGGACTGGGCCAACGCATCCTGGCAACCGACACGGGTGAATATCCGCTGCTCGAAATTCGGACCCTTGAGTTTACGGCGCCGAAGGCGGTCGCGTGTTGAGAGTACGCGAACGCCATCGTCGTGCCTTTAGCCGGGCTAGGGGGAGTCCGTCTTTTTGTAGGGCGGCTGGTCCAGCCGCCAGAAGTTCAGGAGCTCCGATCGAACGGCGCCTGAGCCAGGCGCCCTGAAAACGAGAGCGACGACTTCTCAACTTCGAGATTCAAGAATAGATTTAGAGCGCGTTAAAGACGTCTCGAAACCATTGATATGGCCGAAGGAATCACTCCGCTGGATAAGCTTCAGCCCTGCCTGCTCGACCGGCTTACGGACGATGAGCCGGATAAGCAGGAGGAAAGCCGCATCCAGAGAAT
Organism: Chthoniobacterales bacterium; assembly: GCA_049585495.1. GTDB lineage: Bacteria > Verrucomicrobiota > Verrucomicrobiia > Chthoniobacterales > JAFAMB01 > JBAUZZ01. Next base: position 5,961 of record JBAUZZ010000385.1, read on the forward strand.
CATTTCGCTCCAACGCTACAAGGCCGGGGTTCTTCGGGATCTCGAGTGGCTCTTTAACTCGATTGGCCATTTCCCAGAGGAGAAAGTCGGTGAGTTGACTCTCGGCGATTACGAAGAGGTTTTCCGTTCGGTTCTGAACTATGGGGTCCGGCAGCTCTACGGGCGGTTAGCCCCAGACGTCGACGAAATCGAAAAGCAGTTGTTCGATGCGCTGGCTGTGTTCGAGCCGCGGATCAACCGTCGGACTCTCCGGGTAAAGGTCGCGATCGAGCGGAACATTCTTTCGATCGAACTGACTGGTGAACTGTGGGTGAATCCGTTGCCAGAAAAGCTCTTTGTTAAGACCGAACTCGACCTGGAGTCGAGTGGATGCAACGTGAGGGAAGTCGGCCATGGATGAGCGATTGTTGGCGTACTACAATAGCGAGCTTCGTCACGTCCGGGAAATGGCGGGCGAGTTTGCTCGTGAATTTCCTAAGATCGCCGGGCGCCTAGCCTTGGATCGGGATGCCAAGGAGGTCTGTCCGGACCCGTACGTAGAGCGACTGCTGGAGGGTTTCGCGTTCCTGTCCGCCCGGGTTCATCTGAAACTAGACGCAGAATTCCCGCGTTTTACGCAAACCCTCTTAGAAACCGTCTATCCTCATTATCTGAGCCCGGTTCCCGCCATGGGGATTGCACGTTTTGAGCCGGATCCGCGTGAGCCGGGTCCGGAAGATGGTTTTTTGCTTGAACGCGGTACCGCCCTCCGGGGCAAGAGCGACGAAACGCCCTGCCAGTTCCGAACAGCCCATGAGATCCGTCTCTGGCCTCTGCGTATTGCCGACTCGCGCTATTATACGCGCAATATAGTCGAGCTCGACCTGCCGGCTTCAGTCGAAGCGAAGGCTGCCTTTTCCATTCGCCTCCAGACAACCGCCGGTAAGAAGTTCAACGAATTGAAGCTGGACCGCCTACCAATTTTCATTCGCGGCGGCGATGAGGTTCCGGTCTGGATCTACGAGCAGATATTCGCGCGCGGGACCCGCGTCATCCTGCAACCACCCAAAGGATCTGGCCGATTTCGTGAGATTTTGCCAGCCTCTACTATCCAGCGTGTCGGGTTCAGCGAAGCCGAGGCCCTCCTCCCGCGGGGGCCGCGCAGCTTCGAGGGCTACCGGCTGATAAAGGAGTATTTTGCGTGTCCGCAACGGTTTCTTTTCTTTGAGTTGTCTGGACTCATCCGTGCCGTTCAGCAATGTGACTCGGATCGATTAGATATTATCATCGCCTTGCGCAACGCCGAGCCTAAGCTCGATAATCGCGTTGACGCAAACAGCTTCGCTCTCTTTTGCACGCCGATCATCAATCTCTTCTCCAAGAGACTTGACCCGATCTTGATTTCCGATCGCTTTTCCGAATTCCATGTGGTTCCGGAACGCACTCGGCCCATCGATTTTGAAGTTTATCAGATCGAAGCGGTTGTTGGTGTCACTGCGAAGACCAACGAAGAACAAATGTTTGAGCCTTTTTACCGGGCACGGGACGGTGATACCCGGTCAGGAGCCTATTACACGGTTTATCGCACGCCCAGGGTTCTGAGCGCGAAGGAGAAGAAGTTTGGGGCCGTGTCGTCGTATGCGGGCAGCGAGGTTTTCATCTCCCTGGTCGATGCGAAGGCTGCGCCTTATCCTCGAGAGCTCAACCAATTGAATATCTCCGCACTTTGCACAAACCGTCACTTGCCAATCCAATTGCCAACTTCGGTGGCCGACTCAGACCTGACCACGGAATTGTACGCCCCGGTCGCTTCGATCCGCTGGGTGGCAGGTCCGACTGTCCCGCTTGCTTCAATTGCTGAGGGTGATCCCGCCTGGCGGGTGATCAGCCATTTGTCGCTGAACTACCTATCCCTGCTGGATTCAAAAGACGGCGAGGGCGCAGCCGCATTACGTGAGTTGCTCAAGCTCTATGTTAATGCCAACGATGTTTTTACGCTTCGCCAGATCGATGGAATTCGCTCCGCTATTTCAAGTCCAATCGTTCGTCGAGTGGATTCTCCCGGACCGTTAACCTTTGCGCGCGGCCTGGAGATCAGAGTCACGATGGATGAGGAAGCGTTTGAGGGCTCCGGGATCTTCGTCCTTGGTGCGGTGCTGGCACAGTTTTTCTCACGTTACGTTTCGATTAATTCCTTTACGGAGACCGTTATTGTCTCACAACGCCGGGGGGAGCTAATGCGATGGCCCAGCCTGATGGGCAAACGCCAGATAGCGTAGCCGCCGAGATAGCTGCCCAGCCACACTCGTTCGACTTCTTTCGAGCTGTCCGAACGCTCGAGGCCGAGTTTCGAAGCCGCCCACGAGTGGGATATTCGCAACGACTCGAGGAGGACTTTTTGCGTTTCTGCCAGGTTCCATCGTTGTCGTTTGCACCATCCACTCTTGAGGGCGTGGAGCAGCACGGCGGCTCTCACGCGCTTCACATGGTGGTCAATTTCCTCGGCTTGTTCGGACCGAACGGGCCGCTGCCGCAGCATTTGACGGATTTCGCACGGGATCGATACCGAAACGCACACGATCGGACACTGGTCCGCTTCATGGATATTTTCCACCATCGGATGCTGTCATTCTTCTATCGGGCCTGGGCAGCGAATCAAAAAACGGTTGATTTCGATCGCCCGGAGGAATCACGGTTCGCCAATTACTTCGGAAGCCTTTTCGGCATCGGCATGCCAGTCTTGCGGGACCGAGACACCGTACCCGATGTCGCGAAGATCTATTTTTCGGGCCGGCTGGCGGCTCAGGCTCGAAATGCGGAAGGGCTTGAGGCAATCCTGGAGGATTATTTTGGTCTTCCTACCAGGATCCAGGAGTTCGCCGGGTATTGGATGGCGATCCCTGAGGAAAATCGGTGTCGGCTGGGATTGTCACGCGACACCGGAGAATTGGGCATCAATGCGGTTGTCGGAGAGCGCAAGTTTGAGGGGCAATTGAAATTCCGCATTCGGATGGGACCGATGGAGGTGGAGGACTTGCGCCGCCTGTTGCCTAACAGTGCGAGTTTCAGACGCTTGAAGGACTGGGTCCTTAACTACATCGACGACGAATTTTATTGGGACGTCCAGTGCGTGCTGAAGGCCGGCGCGGTCCCTGCCACCTGTTTGGGACAGGGAGCGCTCCTCGGGTGGATTACCTGGTTAAAGAGCGAGCCATTTAAGCTCGACACGAAGGATCCTATTTTTAACCCAGAATATTATTAGCGGCTGAGATCTGTAGGGCGGCTGGCCTCAGCCGTCAGGAGGGGCCCAGAGACCTCGCCGAAGGCTAAGCCCCATCCCGGCGCGTGAGCCACGCGCCCTACAACGTCCTTTAACATTGAACGCATTCCCCGATCTGAATAGATAACAAAGGAGGCCCATGGCCGAGATTAAGAGAACGATCTTGTTCGGCAAACTGAATCCCCTCGCCTATAAGGCAGTTGAGGGAGCAACTATCTTCTGCAAGATGAGAGGGAATCCCTATGTAGAACTGGTACACTGGCTTCATCAACTGTTCCAGCTGGCCGATTCCGATCTGCATAGAATCCTGAACCATTTCGGACTGGATCCTTCGCGACTGGCCCAGGATCTCATTACCTCGCTCGACAAGCTGCCACGCGGCGCCACCTCGATATCGGATTTCTCTCCCCACCTCGAAGAAGCGGTCGAGCGTGGCTGGGTATTCGGCTCACTTCTGTTTGGCGACACGCGTGTCCGGACCGGCCATGTCGTTGTGGCGCTGTTGAAGACGCCTGGCCTGCGGAACGTCTTTCTGAGCCTCTCCAAAGAGTTCGGCAAGATTAAGCTCGAGGAACTCACCGATAGCTTCGCGAAGATCGTCGGCGGTTCTCCGGAAGACAAGCTCGGTGCCGCCGATCAAGCCGGCGCTGCCGGAGCAGCGCCAGGTGAGACGAGTGGCGCCCTGGCTCCCGCCGCCATGGGTAAGCAGGAGGCTCTCGGCCGGTATTCCGTCGATCTCACGGAAAAGGCCCGCAAAGGAGAGATCGATCCGATTTGGGGCCGTGACGAAGAAATCCGCCAAATCGTCGACATCCTGATGCGACGCCGGCAAAACAATCCAATTCTGACAGGGGAAGCCGGTGTTGGTAAGACCGCGGTCGTAGAAGGGTTCGCGATCCGAATCGCGGCTGGCGACGTCCCGCCGGCGCTTAAGGAGGTCAGTTTGCGGACACTGGATCTAGGTCTGCTGCAAGCCGGCGCCAGCATGAAAGGCGAATTCGAGAACAGGCTACGTCAGGTTATCGACGAAGTTCAGGCGTCGCCGAAGCCAGTCATTTTGTTTATCGACGAGGCACACACCTTGATCGGAGCAGGCGGCGCTGCCGGCCAGGGGGACGCTGCGAACCTGCTCAAACCCGCCCTTGCCCGGGGGACTTTGCGCACGATCGCGGCGACCACATGGGCGGAGTACAAGAAGTATTTTGAGAAAGACCCCGCGCTGACGCGTCGATTTCAGGTCATTAAGGTCGACGAGCCGAGCGAAGACAAAGCGGTTCTGATGATCCGGGGTCTCGCTCCTGTGCTGGAAAAGCATCATAAGGTTCAGTTGCTCGATGAAGCGCTCGAGGCGGCCGCTCGTCTGTCGCATCGTTATATCCCTTCGCGGCAATTGCCGGATAAAGCCGTCAGCTTGATCGATACGGCGTGTGCGCGCGTTGCGATCAGCCAACATGCCACTCCCCCTGCTCTGGAAGATTGCCAGCGCCGCATTTACGCACTAGAAAGCGAACTCGCCATCATCGAACGTGAGGAAGCCATTGGCATCGACCACGAACAGCGGAAGGTGGAGATCGGAACGGCTTTGACGGCGGAGAAAGAGCGACTGGCCAAGCTGGAGGCGCTTTACAAAAGGGAACAGGAACTAGTTAGTCAGATCTTCGATCTGCGGACCAAGCTGAGGGACGGCGAAACAGAGCAAAAGAATGGTGACGTCGGCAAAAATAAAGCAGCGATCGGAGACCGCAGTGCCTTGCTGGCGAATCTACGGGAATTGGAAAAGGAGCTCTCTGCGATTCAGGGGGAAGATCCTCTGATTCTGCCGAGCGTGGATGAACAGGCGGTTGCGTCGGTGGTGGCGGATTGGACCGGCATTCCGGTTGGACGCATGGTAAAAAACGAAATCCAGGCAGTTCTGAACTTGGCGGACAGCTTGGAAAAGCGCGTTATCGGCCAGCGCCACGCTCTGGATGCAGTTGCCAAGCGGATTCAGACCTCGCGGGCCGGCCTGGACAACCCCAGCAAGCCGATCGGCGTGTTTCTTCTGACCGGCCCGAGCGGTGTCGGAAAGACTGAAACCGCTTTGGCGCTCTCGGAAACGCTATACGGCGGTGAGAGCAACATCATTACCATTAACATGAGCGAATTCCAGGAGGCGCACACCGTCTCGACGCTGAAAGGCGCTCCCCCTGGATATGTTGGCTACGGAGAAGGCGGGATCCTGACCGAAGCCGTTCGCCGGCGACCCTATAGCGTCGTCTTGCTGGATGAAGTCGAGAAAGCACATCCGGACGTGCACGAAATTTTCTTTCAGGTCTTCGACAAAGGGATGATGGAAGACGGCGAAGGAAGGCTGATCGACTTTAAGAACACGATCATCCTGCTCACCACGAACGTCGGGAGCGACCTAATTATGAACCTCTGCAAGGACCCGGAGATGATACCGTCGCCGGAAGGCATTACCCAAGCGCTCCGGCAACCGCTGCTCAAGGTGTTTCCAGCGGCTTTGCTCGGCCGTCTGGTCGTGATCCCCTATTATCCGCTGAGTGACGCGATGCTGAAGTCCATCATCCGCCTCCAACTGAGTCGGGTCCAGAAAAGAATCGGCGAGGGTCGCGATATCGCGTTCGGCTATGATGATGCCGTTGTGAACCTCATTGCGAGCCGCTGCACGGAGTTAGAAAGCGGGGGCCGGATGGTCGACGCCATCCTCACCCAAACGCTCTTGCCCGAAATCAGTCGCGAGCTGCTGAACCGGCTGATGGAGGGAGTGCCCGCCCGGAAAGTGGAGGTCACGGTGAAGGACGGGACTTTTGCGTACAACTACGCATGATCCAGATAGGACAGGTTATACCGGGGCTGAGCCGCACCGGCAATCGCCGGCGCGCTCCGTTGGCGCGGTCAGTTATGTTGGTAGGGTCGCATCTCCGAGGCGACCGCTCCCTGGCGCCGGTCAGCTCGGAGATCTGCCCCTACCGAAGGCGGATAGCCGAACCGTTTCGCCCTGGCAATTGAAAACTACCAAAAGACGAACCTATGCCGACATTTTCGCAAGCAAATCGGGCATTGCAGGTCACAACGCCGCTCGGACAAGACGCTTTGTTAGTCACGGGGTTTCGCGGCGCCGAGCAGCTCAGTCACTTGTTCTCCTTTGAGCTGGACTTGGTTGCTGATAATGCGACCCAGGTCGACTTCAACAAGATCGTCGGGAATGAAATAACTCTTCAAATCGCTATCGTTGGGCAGGGCGGTTCTGGCCAGTCGCGGTTCATCAACGGAATCTGTGTTCGCTTTTCTGAGGGCGATCGGAACGAGCAGTTTACGAGCTACTCCGCGGAAGTCGTCCCGAAAGTCTGGCTCCTTTCCCGCCTGGCTCGGAGCCGGATTTTTCAGCAAAAATCAGTGCCGGACATTCTCAAAGCTGTACTGCAAGGGTTTGATTGCGGTTTTCAACTTCGCGGCCAGTACGAGCCTCGGGAATACTGTGTTCAATACCGTGAGACAGACCTCAATTTTGCCAGCCGTCTCATGGAAGAGGAAGGCATCTATTATTTTTTTGAGCACAGTGACGGTCGTCACCAAATGATCGTCGCGGATACCCCGCAGTCCCATTCCGATGTACCCGGGCTCACGACCGTAAACTATGATGTCGTCGTGGGCGGCTCCAAGAAAGCGGACCATGTCTACAGCTGGGAAAAAACGCAAGCCCTGCGCGCCTCCAAATATACCCTGCGGGACCACACCTTTGAGCAACCCACGCAAAATCTGGAGGCCAAGGAGAATATTTTAGACTCGGTGCAAGCCGGTACGGTCCAGCACCAGTTAAAGGATCAGGCGAACGCTCCCCTGGAAATTTACGATTTCCCTGGCGGGTATGCCGACCGTTTTGACGGTGTCTCCCCCAGTGGCGGAGACCAGCCTGCCCGTTTGCAGAAGATCTTCGAGGACAACAAGCGAACGGTCAAACTTCGCATGGAGGCTGAGGCACTGCCATCGTTGACGATCGAGGGTAGCTCCTTGTGCAGTAATTTCGTCGCGGGCCATAAATTCACGTTGGCACGACATTTTGACGGGGATGGTAACTACGTGCTGGTCTCGGTCACGCACGATGCATCCATCGGCGACGCCTTCAGAACGGGATCGACAGCCTTTTCCTATTCTAACTCCTTTACCTGTATTCCCCTCCAACTCCCTTACCGCCCCGAGCGCAGAACACCAAAGCCGTTTATCGCCGGGTTTCAAAGCGCTCTCGTCACTGGTCCGGCAGGGAAGGAAATCTTCACCGACAAATTCGGTCGGGTGAAAGTACAGTTCTTCTGGGATCGTGAGGGCAAGAACGACGAGAACAGCTCCTGCTGGATTCGGGTGGCTCAGAGCTTTGCAGGAAAGCGTTGGGGGTCATCTTTCTGGCCGCGGCTCGGTCAGGAAGTTCTTGTTACTTTCGAGGAAGGTGATCCAGATCGGCCAATCATCGTTGGCAGTGTTTACAACGCCGAACAAATGCCACCCTACCTGGGCGACGGTTTGGACTCCAAACACAAGAACGATCCTAACGTCAGCGGCATTAAGACCAACACCACCTTGGGGGGAGTCGGATTCAACGAGATCCGTTTCGACGATACCAAGGGCAAAGAACAGATGTTTCTCCACGCCGAGAAGAATTTAGACGTTCGCGTCAAAGGGGAAAAACACCTGACTATCGGAGGGGATCTTCATATTTCCGTTGGATTCGAAGACAAGGACGGCGGGCTGCACGGAGCAGTGGTCGAGGATGTATACAAAGACAAGCAAACGCACGTCGGAGAAGAATTTGTCATCTACGCCGATCAATCTCACATCCTCAGCGTTGGCAAGAATGGCCAGTTTATCCAGGTGATAGATGGCGAAGAAGGCAAATGCTCGACTGTCGTTCAGCAGCGGTTCAGCTTGAAGACGACCGGTGAGGTCGTTATTGAAGCGCTCGAGGAAATTTGCCTAACCTGCGGACCGAGTTTTATCAAGCTGACGCCAGCGGGAATTTTTGTTACCGGGCCGTTGGTAAATATCAACTCTGGCGGCGCAAGCAGTCCAGCCGACGATCTCGTGTATCAGCCCCCGTCCGTTCAGGCAACACTCGCCGATGATTCCAAATCCGGACAGAAATCCGCGCGTTAACAAGCAAATCTAACCATCGAAAACCAGATATGCCTCCGGCCGCAAGAATAGGTGACATGCATACGTGTCCAATGGTTACCCCAGGTACGCCTCCAGTCCCGCATGTCGGCGGACCCATTTTGCCCCCAGGGTGTCCGACAGTGCTGATCGGCGGCCAGCCGGCCGCGCGAGCGACTGATATGTGCCTATGCGTCGGCCCACCCGACAGCATCGCGCTGGGGTCTTCCACTGTTTTAATCGGAAACTTGATGGCAGCGCGGATCGGGGATCCTACCGCACACGGAGGGGTGATCGTGGCCGGCTGCCCGACCGTCATGATTGGCCCTTAAGGATTGGTTAGAAGGGACGCCAGAGAGGAGGACGGGCGTCTCGCCCGTCAACTCTGCGAAGGACAAAACGGGCGAGACGCCCGTTCCACTCTAGCACGGCCATCGGCTTGGACGCCCAATGCCTTTAGTGAAAGAGCTGGGTCGATCCGTCACCGTGGACCAGCTTAAAGCTGTCGTTTGTTCCCTTGAACGCGTTCGCCGTCGCGGCCAATGCCTCGTCAATCGTGGCGCGGCCTTTCTTGCGTTTAATCGTTGGCTGGTCATCTTTATCGAGTTCAAAGCCCAGGAGCAGAAAGAAAAAAGCGCCCAGCGCGTGTGCCCACTCAATGG
>JBAUZZ010000386.1:0-2433 GCA_049585495.1 Chthoniobacterales bacterium
GTTAGAAATGAGATTGCCGCCGGCCGACTTCGAGCTCGCCGTCTCTCGGCCAGGTTGATTCGCATTCTACCGGCAGATCTACAGCAATGGCTTGATGCCAGTGCCACGACGCCAGTTAATAACAAACCCTCCTAGCGCGTGCATCCTTTGAACGCAGAGCAGCCCGGAAGGCGTGTGCCGCAGAGCCACGCGAAGCCCTACCAGAGCCCATTGTGGAAGCATCTGGAGACGATTCGAACGCTTCGCTGGAAGCGCCAGACATGGGCAGCTATCGCTTTGCATCTGAAAGAATCTCACGGACTAGCAACCACCAGTGCAACCGTGTTCAAATTTTTCAAGAGAGCCGCTACCGGTCGCATACCCATTGGCTTCGCCGATGCCGGCAAATCCCCAATTCCGCCAAATCCGAGTCCAAATATATCACGTGGGTTGAAAAGGATACCTTCGCACCTAACAGGCTTTCAGCCGAACGCAGAACCAAACAACGATCCATTGTTAGTAGAAGTTGCCGCGAACGATCCATTCGCGAATCTCAAAAAGAAGTATGAGCAAACAAGAAGAGCTAACCAATAACGCCAGCGCGGTCTCGCGCCGATTTATTGCTTGCGCCCAAAGCACAGGTAGAGTCGGAAAATCAACCGTTGCTGAGGGTCTAATAACCTGGATGCGTTACGCAGGCATTGACTTCGCTGCGGTCGACGCAGACAGCCAGCACCAAACTCTCTCTCGCCGGTATCCGCAAGATTCGGCGATATTCGACGCGACAAGGACTTTCGATGACTTCGCGCGGATGCTTAATGAATTACCAGCCTTCCCGGTGATTATTGTGGATTTCCCTGCACAGGCCACAGACTTCCTGTTGTCGGCAGCGAGGCATTTCAAGCTCGTCGAATTCTTCGAACAATCAGGCATTCGGCCAACGCTGCTTGTGTTTGCCGCGGACGATCCAACAGCGAAAGAATCGGCCGCGAAGACGATCCGCTTCTTTGGCGACAACGCTGACTACCTGCTGGTCGAGAATCCGGCTAAATTCAAGAGCGACGAATTCAAAAAGACAGCGTTGCACGCCTGGCTCGCAGAGCGTTCGACGCCAACCTTACGAATCCCTGCGATAACCGCTCTTACCATGAACGCCTGGGAAACCTCGGAGCGTAAACTGAAGCGTTACCTGCCGTTGGAGGAAGCATGCCAGCATGAAGAATTGCACGAACTCAGCCGGTATGAGCTTGGCTTCTTACGGGATCGGTTTCTTGTCCAGTTTGAAGACCTCGCCGGCCAAGTCCTCCCGGACAGTAATCTCGTTAAAAACAAGGTGGCTCGCCCTATCGGACAGGGAACAGAGAGCCAAGACCCGTTGAGCGATCCATTCCTACTCACCGTATGATCGACCGGAAGCTGATCGGGTTATCCAACCACCTGTCGGATAATCCCGAGTTGGGAATTCTTCTGAACGGGTGCGTTACGGATGCTGAGCGCAAGGCAGTCCGAGAAGCCTTCTATACGTTTGCGCAGGGCGACCCAGCCGGCTTTAGCGTTCAATTCGCTGTTCTGCTCCAGGCTCATGCGCGCGTCCTTAAATGCGCTCCTGAGCGGCTCAGAAAAGCTCTCGCGATGGAGTTAACGCAGATGACGGACGTGATCGTTTCTAACCGATCGGCCCTGAATACCTCCGCAAGCACAATCGCGAAGGACGCTGCGGACATCCGCGACCAGGTCGTTTGCCTTGCCGAATTCCAACGTGAGTTGCGGGAATTGGTTAGCAAGATGCGTGAAAGCGAGGCCGCGGCACGCGAAAAGTTCCTTGCGCGGATAGATCAGGAAACCAGCGCAATCCAGGATGCCGCTGAATCGATCATCTCCGTTAGCGGGAGGTGGATCCTAGTGGCGATCACCGCGGTCTATCTGATTGGCATCACCAGCTACCCGATCTTTGCCGGCCTGTTTACTTGGCTGGAGAAAATACTTTGAGCTACTGCAAAAACATGATTGTTAACTGCAGCGATTCCAAGCGGTTACGTGAGCCATATACCGCACAAAGTTTCCAATCATTTCCAATCATGCAGAGCACATGGGAAATAAATGGAAAAGATTGGAAACAAAAAGCCCAGAATCTTTCCAATTATTTCCATTTCGCGGCTGACCTAGTGCGAAGGCTTAGGGGAGACGCCTGATGAAAAAAGGTACATAACAAACTGTCGAAGTGACGATGAAGGGTGAAGCGAAGACGCTCGATGTGGGTAATGGAGTCGAAATGACCGGGATTATGATCAAGTCGGCGGACGCAGTCGTGTGGATCAGGGTAAACGCGATCCAGCGCAAGAGGAAGAAGAGCGAGCTGTGCTATGTAGCAGGTAAATCAGGCTCGATAAGGATGGCGTATGGGGAGTTCAAAGGAGAACGGGAAGGGCTGAGTCTAGAAGGATGTGTCGGGCT
>JBAUZZ010000387.1:0-2808 GCA_049585495.1 Chthoniobacterales bacterium
GAAACGTGATCACCTCCCAGGTCGCGATCGATTGCAGCCGTGCCTTGGCGGACACCATGCGCGGGTCTTCCCAGCTCAGATAGAGACCCGCCGTGACGACCGCCAAGACGCCGGATGCGTGTAGCGCATCGGCTGGCAGATAGGCGGCAAACCCAGTCAGCATCACTACCATGGTGGTGGTGAAAACCAGCCCAATCGCTAAAAGCGAGATTGGGCGCCAGTTCTCGCGGAAGTCCCGCCACGACGAGTTGAGAGCGTCCCAATAAAGCAGCGGCGGAAGAAAAACGAGAAAGACGATGTCTGGTTCCAGCTTGACTTCCGGCAACCGCGGAAACAGGGCGAGAACGAGGCCTCCGATCACCAGGACGATCGGGTACGAAACGTTGAACCGCCGCGCGACGGTAACGAGGACCACGAGCACAATGAGCAAGCAGACGACGAGGTCAACCGGGTGCACTTGCTCACGAGTATGGCGGGATTCCGCTGGCGAATCGAGTCCAGGTTCTCCACCCGCCGGGTTCAGGATGGGACCCTTTAATCTAAATTCCCCAATTGCCTTGGAGGGCGGCGCTCCGTCGCCGCCGTAGTTTCGGAATTTGGGCCCAGTTTAACTTAATCAAATCGTTCCCATTTGATAGGGCCGGATCACAGTAGACGCACCTTCTAGGTGCGAATCCCAAAAATTGGCCAAACTCCATGAGTCAGCTCTCCGAACTGACCCCTGGCGGCTGAGCCAGCCGCCCTACAAAGCAACTTCGGGATTTAGATTTAAGCGATGCGTACGAATTAGCTAAGCTAACCAAACGCCATTACGTGCGGAAAGAACAGGTAGAAAAGTCCTCCGATCAGAATCAGATAAAGCAGCAGAATTAGTGTCCACGCCATATTATGCCGGATGACCGCGCCCTCATTTCGTACGAATCGGCTTGTCGATACGCCGACACTTGCCGTTTGCGGTGCCACCGGCTTGCCGACTTCGGCTCCCACCGAGTTCAGCGTCGGTAAAAGAAGAGGCGGGAAACCTAACAATTTCCCTACCGCAGCCTGGAATGCCCCGAACATGGCGTTTGTCGAGGTGTTGCTACCGGAGAGGGCAACACCGATCCAACCAAGGATAGGCGCCACAACGACGAACCAGGGCCCGATCTTGGAGAATCCGTAAGCGAGCGATCCGGCCATGCCTGAAAAATTGAAAACAAAGGCAAGGCCAAAGATGAAGAAGCCAACAAGGCAAGCCCCCCACATCTGGTGCCAAGTTTTCTTGATAACTTCTCGAAACTGGGCGCCGTTTAGCCTGAGCAGCAGGGCTACGATAATCCAGGAGGCCATAATGGATGTTCCACCCGAAAATGGAGCCCAGGTGAACGCGGCCGAAACCTTGCTCCCTTGCGCAATCGAGGATCCGGCATCAACCGAGAGCTTGAAGGGCGCGTATTTTGGGAGTATCGACCATGGCCCCGTCCACAGCACGACGACAATCAGGAGGACAATGAACGGAAGCCAGGCCAGGAAAACGTCGTGCGACTTCAATCTATCATTGTGAAACTGGCTCTGGCCGGCCTTCGAAACGGGTACGCCTCCATAGCCGAGCACCGTTTTGGGTTGCCAGAATTTGAGTAAGATCAAGAGCGCGGCGAAGCAGACGATCGCGCCGGCTATGTCCGGCAGGTAGGGACCGAGATAGACAGCGACCGGGAACTGGCCGGCGATGTAGCCGAGCGAGCCGACGATCGCCAGCGGCCAACCATCGCGAAATCCCTTTCTGCCGCTCACGAGATAAATGAGAACCCATGGTGGAAGCAGCGCCAGCACGGCGACCACATGGCCGACCGAAGCGGAGAGCTTTAGAAGCGGCAACCCGGTCACCGCCGCCAGAGCGATAATCGGAGCACCGAGCGCGCCGTAAGAAACCGGGGCATTGTTAGCGATTGCGGCAACTCGAATTGCGTCGATATCAGGGATACCGAGGGAGATCAGGATCGGCGCCACGAAAGCCCAAGGATAGCCGAAGCCGACCAGTCCTTCGAGAAGCGCACCAAAGGCCCAGGCGAAAAGCATCGCCTGAACCCGCACGTCAGCCGTCCCTTGCGCAATCAGCCAGCGGCGAAATTTCTCGAAAACGCCGGTCACGACGAGCGTGTTGAACAAGATCACGCCCCAGACCGTAATCCAGTCGACCGCCCAAACACCGGTTGCGGAGCCGTACAAATAGGCACGTACTCCGTCGCCAAACGGCATCTTCCACACCCAGAGGGCCAGGAGAAACGTGACCAGCGATCCGATGAGTGTAGCGAGCCAGGCGGACATCCGGAAGACAGCCAGAAGTACCAGAAGCACAACGACTGGCACGAGCGCGACCAGCCAGGTCAACGCGAGACTACCAGCCGGATTAAGAATTTGATGGAACATTGAAAGCCTCCCGCTTCAGCAAGCTCAATGATGAGAACCCGTGGTGAGACCGGATTTCCCACATCCGTGAGCGATACCGTGCAGGGCAGGGGCCATGACAGAATAGGGGGGAACAAAGCATAGTTTGGAGATTTGAGGTAATTGTGAAGGGGCGGGGTCCCAAGGCTCAAGTCATTTTGTTTCTATCACATAATAAATTCGAGAGACGCGGGGAATCCGCTCTCCGCCTAGCTTGCATCGCTCACAAATCTTCTAAGGATTTGTAGTTCTATAGTTCTGAATCGTGCATTTCCGCGAGGATTTTTGCCGCTGAAAGCTGGTAGGGCGAATTCGTCCCGCGAAGCGACGCGAAGCGGGACAAATGAGCCTCAAGGGGGTCGGCAACATTTGCGGTTTAGG
>JBAUZZ010000388.1:0-17907 GCA_049585495.1 Chthoniobacterales bacterium
GAACTCGAGTCCTTGAACCTTGAATTTTGAATCTTATCGTCTCCTATGCTCGATCTTACTGTCCGACCGCGGCGGCTGCGCTCGAATGATTTCTTGCGGCGAATGGTTCAGGAAACCCGCCTGGAAGTCGGCCAGCTGATCTACCCCATGTTCGTTTCGGAGACGGTTGCAGAACCAGCTGAGGTCTCCAGCATGCCGGGCGTTTACCAGTACTCTGTTAGCGAACTCGTGAAAGAGGCACTCGCCGTTCGCCGGGCCGGTATTCCAGCGATTCTCCTCTTTGGGGTACCACAAGAAAAAGATGAGAAAGCTTCGCAGGCTTATGCGCCAACGGGGATCGTTCAACAAGCGGTACGCTCGCTTAAGGCTGCCGTGCCCGATCTGATTGTGATCACCGACGTCTGTCTTTGCGAATACACCTCCCACGGGCATTGCGGCGTGGTCGAGAAATCTCGCCACGGGTATCGCATTTTGAACGATGCTTCTGTCGACCTGCTGGTTCAGACAGCTGTGAGCCACGCGGAGGCGGGCGCCGATATCGTCGCCCCGAGTGACATGATGGATGGGCGGGTGGGAGCGATTCGTCGCGGACTCGACAGCCATGGTTTGACCGATGTTCCCATCATGAGCTACGCCGCAAAATACTGTTCAGCATTCTACGGCCCGTTTCGAGAAGCCGCCGAGAGTGCGCCAAAATTTGGTGATCGTCGAACCTACCAGATGGATCCGGCGAATGCGCTCGAGGCGATGCGCGAGGTGGCAATCGACGTTGAAGAGGGCGCAGATTTATTGATCGTTAAGCCAGGTCTTCCTTACCTTGACATTCTTTGGCGGGTAAAAGAACGATTCGGACTTCCCACGGCCGCCTACAACGTAAGCGGCGAATATGCGATGCTCAAAGCGGCAACGATCAATGGCTGGCTGGATGAAAAACGAGCAGTTCTCGAAGTCATGACTGCGTTTCGCCGCGGGGGAGCCGATCTGATAATTACTTATTGGGCGAAAGACATTGCCCGCTGGTTGGGAGACGTTGGGTAGGGGCGCTCCAGCTCTGATTTTGTAGGGCGTCTGGCTCAGGCGCCGGGACAACCCCGTTGGGCTACTCCGGCGGCTGAGCCAGCCGCCCCACAGCTCCCCGGAGCATGTACCTGCCCACTTGCCCCGCAACTTCCCGGTAGGCCGGGGGTTTGAATAGTTGTATGAAGTCGAAAAGTCTCCTCCAAATCATTCCAGCAATTTTGCTTTCCGCCTCACTCGCGGCCGTTGCAGCGGATAAACCAAAAGCCTCCCCATCTCCGGCCGCCGCTGCTGCTTCGCCCAGTCCCGCAGCCGCGGGCAAGCGGGCAGCGAATCCCGAGGCAGTCAGCAAAGGGATGCTGACCCGCTTGACGAATCAGGTCGGGCTGACTGCTGCCCAACAGACTAAGGCCAAGCCAATCATCGATAAATTTGTCGCTGACGCCTTTGCTGTTCGGGATGACGCGACGTTAGATTCCGCGGCAAAGAAGGCGAAAGTTGACCAACTAAGAGAGCAACGCGACACAGATATCACCGGCATCCTAACCCCGGTTCAAAAGAAGAAGTTTGCCGCCGCTCAAGAGCAAAGGAAAGCCCAGTTAGAAGCAGCTCGAGCAAAAAGGGCTGGTGCCGGAGCGGTTGCTCCTTCACCAACCCCAAAAGCTGGCCAGTAACTGACTGGCAGAGCATTCATTCGATTGAGCTCAGTGTGGAACGGGCGTCCCCGCCCGTCTTCCTGGTTCCTAAAACGGGTTTGCTAAAACGGGCGGGACGCCCGTTCCACTCTTCCGAGTCCAGTCGGTTTTGGATCTGCAAAGTGATTTAGGCCTGCGCGTCTTAATTTAAAACCGCCTCGGATGTGGCTTGAGGCGCTAACCTTGATTCTTGACCCCCAAAACTGTCGCAAGGACTGGCTTAGGAAAGCCGCATCTTTTGGACGAGTTCTTTGGCCATTAATCATCATTGCCATGGGCTCCAGTGACTTTGCATCATTGGACATCTTGATCGAAACCATAAGGCCCGGTTTATAGACGTTAAATGTCTGAGGCGGCGTGTAAGTAGTGGTCGCAGTCCCAGTGGCGAAGTTACCGAATGCGGAGACACTAGCGTTCGTATTAACATACCCTGGAGTAGTAAAAGAGGATCTGCTGCTTAGATCAGTCGCACCGGTGACAATGAAATATCGGTAGCCGTGGGCGAGGGTAACCTCCGCGCAACGCCAAAGCGGTCATTTGGACAACGCGACTTGCACTCGTGTAGCCGTTGCCGTGAAACATCACGACGGCCTCGTCAGGCGCCGTCAAGTAGTCTGAAAACCCTCCAGCGAGACCTTGTGGTCCGTAGTCCGTTGCACAACTCGCCAGTGCGAGAAGGCTAAGGAGTGCCAGCCTTTTCATCGAAATCGCCGTGCCCCAAAGCGCAACATAATGCGCGATAGTCATCAATCAGAATCCCACCCTTTCGACTCGTACTGCCAGGGGGTCGAACACAAGGGGCGAAGCTACGTAGTGCGAGGTTTCTGGTGAATGACGCTTGCAGGCACACTCGCTGCCGCCGAACTGCTATCAGTAACCCAAATTCCTCGGTTTCGGCGGAAGAGGCTACCACTCCACAACGAACCTCGGAATTTGGGTTTACACGACCCGCGGTGAGTCGGTAGGGTCCCATGCGTTGATGTCTCCGCAAATTCGCAAGGCATTCGTTTTAGGAGCTGGTTTGGGGGCAAGACTTCGTCCACTTACTAATATTCTGCCCAAGCCATTACTCCCCATCTTTGGCAAACCAATTATTACTTTTGCGCTGGACCATCTTCGTAACGTCGGCGTCTCGCAGATTGCAATCAATACGCACCATCTGGCGCATCATTTCGACGCGTTGTTCCCGCGCCGCTGGTATCCTGGCCTTTCGATCGAGCTCTTTCACGAGCCGGAGCTCCTGGAGACGGGGGGCGGGATAAAGAACGTGGAGGGTTGGGTAGGAGACGAACCCTTTCTTGTATACAGCGGCGACCTGGTGACCGATATCGACATCCGATTCTTGATCGATCGGCACTTTGAAGACGGCAACGATGCGACTCTGGCTTTGCGCCGCACTGGCTTGTCGACTTCAGTCGCGTATGATGCGGAGTCGCGGCGGGTAGTCGACATCGTTGGAGCTTTGAGTCAGAGGCCGTTTCGGAGCGACGACCCAACCAACGTGCCGCTAACCGGAAGCTATGACTTCGCGGGTATCTCCATTTGGAATCCCACGGTGTTTGATCAAATCCAACCGGGGCTCCGGGTCTCGATGGCAAGCGTTCTCATAGACTGGATGCGGACTGGGGCAAGAATCGGCGGCGTTTTGTTGGACGGCAATCAATGGTTCAACATCGGATCCCGCGGGGAATACTTCACCGTCCACGAAATCATTCGCCGTGAAGCGTGGAGTCCGTCCTATCTCGCCGAAGACGTGCGGCCTTGGCCTCCCAGCCTGCATTCATCGGCCAGGGTAGCGCCCGGCCCCATCACCGGGACCTCATGGGTCGGCGCCGGCTGCCTCGTCGAGTCAAACGTGACTCTTCAGAATTCGTTTCTCTGGACTGGTTCGAAAGTCTGGTCCAATACCCGGTTGATCGATTGCATTGTCGCTGGCACAGAGATCGGGCCCGGGGAGTTTCGGGACAAGGATTTTCTCCCATGAGTTTTGAAGCCCTTATCGACCGGACGAGACAGCGATTTCCCCACTACAACGATACGCGGGCCGAAATTGTGCCGCTCGAAAAGGGCGGTTCCGACCGGAAATATTATCGTATCCGATTTAGCGCGGACTATTCGCTGATCCTGGTGAAGTATAATCAAGAGAAGCCAGAGAACGACCGCTTTGTGGCGATTGCGAACTTCCTGGAAGGAATCGGCGTGAACGCCCCATTCATTTATTATCAGGACACGGAGGAGGGTTTGATCTGGATGCAGGATCTTGGCGAAGAAGATTTGTGGCACCACCGCACGGAATCCTGGCGGGTGCGTCGCCAGCTCTATCGTAACGCGATTGATCAAGTCATAACCTTGCACCAAACGAATCTAAGCTTGTGCCGTGGGGTTGGCTTCGTCCACGGCTTTGATGAGGTGACCTATCGCTGGGAGCAAAATTATTGCTTTGAGAATTGCTTTGACCGCTACTTTCAGATTGCGCCGGCGCTCCTGGAGAGCCTCGCTCGCCATCCGGCGTTCAGCCGGCTGGCTCGGGATCTTGCCAAATATCCGCCGGTGCTGATCCATCGGGATTTCCAGTCGCAAAACATTATCATATGGGACGACCAGGCCTATTTGATCGACTTTCAGGGAATGCGTCCGGGTCTCGGCGCATACGATTTGGCCTCGCTCCTGTTCGACCCCTATGTCAGTTTAGTTGAAGGCGAACGCGCAGAGCTCCTCAGCTACTACCTCGAAAGGTCTGGTGCGAACTGGGACCCTGATGAGTTTTTGAGCATCTACCGTAAATGTGCCATCCAACGGCTGATGCAGGCGCTTGGCGCGTACAGCGTGATCGGGCTACTCCGAAAGAAGCCCGAATTCCTCCGCCATATTCAACCTGCTCTCAAATTATTACAGACGGTTGCTTCCTTGACGGAAGACTTTAGATTTTTCGCACAGTTCCTTGCCGAACTTCCCGATAGGCCTAGTCCTCAATAGTAACGCCCATGAGCACACCCAATCAAATTGCAGACCGGATGGCGACAGCAGTAATAGAGAACATCGAACCTTGCCTCGAAGGAGGGCGCTATCCGATCAAGCGTGTGGCGGGACAAGACCTGAGAGTTGCGGCGGATATTTTTAAAGATGGTCACGACGTCCTCACCGCTGTTCTGAAATGGCGGAAAAAGGGCCAGCCGAACTGGTTCGAAACGCCCATGATCAAAGGCGAAAATGATCGTTGGCACGGGACGTGCCATCTTGCCGAGAATGTGACTTATGAGTATAGCATTGAGGCTTGGCAGGATGAGTTTGCCTCCTGGCAGGTAGAGTTCGGGAAAAAGTTTGGGGCGGGCATCACTGATCTCAGGACAGAAATTGAAGAAGGATCGATCCTGATCGAACACGCTGCTCAGCGGGCAGCGTGGAAAGTCGATCAGGAGCGGCTTTTCAACTTCGCCAACCGGCTGCGGACGGCCGATGCACATCTCGGCGCCGAATTGGCAAAGAACCAGGAGTTGAGCGGATTAATGAGCGCCTGGCCCGATCGGGCGTGGAGCTTTGAATACACACCGCCTCTGCAGATCATCGCTGATCGTCCGGAAGCTCTCTTCGCCGCCTGGTATGAGTTTTTCCCTCGCTCTGCGGAGGGCAAAGCCGACTCCGGCTCCAAATTTCGTGATTGTCTCGGTCGGGTCGACGAGGCGAAGGCTATGGGCTTCGACGTGATTTATTTCCCGCCGATTCACCCGATCGGGTTCGCGAACCGCAAAGGAAAGAACAACTCTGTGACCTGCAAGCCAGGTGAACCCGGGGTGCCGTACGCAATCGGGAGCCAGTATGGCGGACATATGGCGGTCGAACCCGAGCTGGGCACTATGGAGGATTTTGATTGGCTCGTGAAACAGATTCGAGCGCGCGGCATGGAGGTTGCCCTCGACTTTGCGATTAATTGCTCGCCGGACCATCCCTACGTTAAAGAGCATCCTGATTGGTTTTTTCATCGGCCGGACGGCACGATCAAATATGCTGAGAATCCTCCCAAAAAATACGAGGACGTTTATCCGCTAAACTTCCACAACCCGGACTGGCGCGGGCTCTGGGAGGAGATGAAGACGGTCATTCTTTTTTGGGTCAAGCACGATGTCCGGATTTTTCGTGTCGACAATCCGCATACGAAGCCAGTCGCATTTTGGGAATGGCTGATCGCCGAGATTCGACGCGACTACCCGGACGTCATTTTTCTCGCGGAGGCGTTTACCCGGCCCAAGATGATGAAGGCGCTCGCCAAAGTCGGCTTCAACCAGTCCTACACGTACTTCACGTGGCGAAATTCCAAATGGGAACTCACGGAATATCTTACCGAACTTACTCAAACCGAGATGAAGTACTTTTTCCGGGGCAATTTCTTCACCAATACACCGGATATCCTCCCGTTTTTCCTGCAGACCGGCGGTCGGCCAGCATTCCTAATTCGGGCGGTGTTAGCGACGACACTCTCAACTGTCTACGGTATCTATAGCGGGTTTGAGCTGTGTGAAAATGTCCCGATTCCCGGCAAAGAAGAATACCTCAACTCAGAGAAATACCAGTTCAAGGAACGCGATTGGAATGCGCCGGGAAACATCAAGGATTACCTGACCAGGCTGAATCAGATCCGGAAGACAAATCGTGCGCTGCAGATCTACGACAATCTTCAATTCCACACGATCGAGAATGAACAGATCCTCTTCTATTCCAAGGCAACCGAAGGGCTCGAAGATATTGTGCTCGTGTTTGTGACGGTTGATCCATTCAACAAGCAAAGCGGCTTCGCGTCTGTCCCAATCGACCAGTTCGGGATTGGCGAAAATGACCAGTATCAAGTGGAGGATCTTTTAACCGGGGAAAGATTCCTGTGGAAAGGGCGGCGTAACTTTATCCTCCTGGACCCACATGCGCGACCGGCACATATTTTTCGGTTGCAACGAGCGGTGGGGCGCGACGGAGCGCAATTGATTTTTGCGTAAATAGGGAAGCGCTTTGCCACGTCGATTTTTGCCGCCGAAAGCTGATAGGGCGAATTCGTCCCGCGAAGCGGGACCCCGAAGCCTCGCCGGATGAGGAACGCCGTTCTTATCAAATTCCTGGCTCGCATGCCGGCGCGTATTGATTAGAATGGTTCAGCAAATGAGGAAAGCTGTTTGGTGTGTCATTAGTCTCGCGTTTGTTTTATCACTGCTTGGTTGCGGCAAGTCCAAGGATCACGCAGTGCAGGAGCTTGCCAAGCTGAACTTTAAATTTTCGGCAGACGATTTTGTACGTTCCGCTGGTCAGGGTGACGGCAAGGCACTTCCGCTCTTTTTCGAAGCCGGGATCGACCTCAACGTCCTTGGTTCGGAAGGTTACACCGGGCTTATGGCGGCGGCCGAAAAAGGACGGATTGATGTGGTGAAGCAACTACTCGATCAAGGAGCTGGCATAAACGTGAAAGGACGGGAGGGGATTACGGCGCTGATGCTCGCTGCGGGCAACAATCATCCCGATATCGTCAAACTGTTGCTTGATCACAAGGCGGACGCGAGCGCGCAAGATGACAACGGATGGACGGCAATGATGAAAGCGGTTTACCAGGGGAGCACGGCTTGTGTTCGGCTTCTGGCAGATCGATCCAGGGAGGATGTGAATCGCGGGTTGCTTCTGGCCGCTTTAACGGGGCATAAAGACACAGCTCAGGCCTTGCTCGATTACGGCGCAGAAGTTGATACGCGGGCTGAGGATGGTCGCACTGCGCTGATGATTGCCGCGAGCAGAGGCTACAACGACATCGTTGCCGTTCTTCTAAAGGCCGGCGCGGATCCTTCACTTAGCGATCCGTCCGGCGCTACGGCGGAAGCTATGGCGGCTTCCAAAGGTTTCAGCGGGATCGCCTCGACCATTCAGCAGACGCCGCCACGCGCCGCGAGTTCTGGCAATCGCTTTGCAGCCGCATCGCCAGCCCAGCCGAGCGGCTCGGTTTCAGATAAGGATCTGGTCACGAGTCCAACGCCCTCGCGCAACGATGCAGCCGGGCCGCTCGCGGGGGGTTCGGTTTACGACCATGGAAAATCGGGTGCGAACGAACCGACCACGCCGACGCCGTTATCGAGTAGGCTGTCGGTGGTTGAGATCGCGGAATCCTTTCTGCCGATCACTTTAGTCGAAGTTCAAGATAGAACCGCCCAGATCCAAACCAGTAACGGCGAGACCTACAGGGTCAGCATCGGCGAGCAGCTCAAAGACCTTGATTACAAGGTCGTTGATGTCGAGGCCCGCAACGTAAATGACAAAGATGGCAACCCGGTCGATGCCTCGGCCGTCAAACTCCGCCAAGTGAAAACTGGTGAAACGATTTCGCTCATTAAAGGGATCCCGGCACGAGAGAAGGGTTCCTATGTTGTATTGCGCTTACCGAACTCCAGTGAGACGCTAAAAGTTGGACTGGATCAAACCTTCGCCATTCCAGCGGAGCCTGATCATTCGTACAAATTGTTAGATATCCGACCGACACAGGTGGTGATCCGTCGGGATGATGGTCACGTTTGGACACTGCAAAAGTCAGCCAGGTAGTTTCACGAACACCTATGAAAATTCCGCTCGAAGACTTATTTGAAGATATTGTCGGGAAAGCACAGCGAGGTCTTGGAATTGACGATCGGCGGCTTTCGGAAAAGTTAAAGGTCAGTGTTGAGCGACTGCGCGAATTGAAACGCGGTTCCGGAGACAGCAGCCTGATACCCGCAGTGGCGGCTGCATTGAACCTGGACCCGGCTGCTCTGGCGGAGTCGTACGCACAGAGCTGGTTCCCGCAAAGCGTCCCATCGGTCAATGGCGTGGCGCAATTCAATACCGAGCTGCTCGGGATGACGGTAAACGCCTACGTGATCTGGGATCCGGAGACGAACGAAGGCGCGATTTTCGACACGGGCGCCGATGCGTCAAATATGCTGGCATTCGTCAAAAATCGGGGGCTACAGATTCGTGATTTGTTTATTACCCATACGCATGAGGATCATGTGGCGTGTCTAAGAGACATCGTCGACACGACGATGGCCCCGGTCTTCTCTCCGGAACTGGAGCCGCTGCCAAACGCGACGCCGGTTCGGACAGGGGAGGAGTTTCGCGTCGGAAACCTCGTGCTGGAGGCACGGCTCACGAATGGTCACTCCCGAGGTGGAATCTCCTATATTGTGCGCGGGTTGCTGGTGCCCGTCGTTGTGGTCGGCGATTCGCTCTTCGCCGGTTCAATGGGCGGCGCCCAAACCGATTATCAGAAGGCCTTGAAGAACAACCTCGAAGAGATTCTAACCCTCCCCCCGCAGACCCTTATCTGCCCCGGCCACGGGCCGATGACCACCGTTGAAAATGAGCGAATTCACAATCCATTTCTGTCAAAAAAGTGATTGGGATTTCATCCGTCGATAACTCACCGGAGATCTTACCAAGGGACGTCCTTTGGCCGCTGGATTTTCTCAAAGTCTTCTCGGATCTACGACCGATTGAAGTCGATCTTGGCTCGGGCTCGGGGAAGTTTTTGCTCCAGGCCGCCCAGCGCTTTCCGGATCGGCACTTTCTCGGCGTAGAACGGCTTCTGGGGCGGGTTCGCAAGACCCAACGAAGCGCCCTGCGGCTTGGTTTGACGAATCTACGCCTGCTCCGGCTTGAAATTGATTATACCGTGCGCTATCTGATACCGCCCAACTCGGTTTCGAAATTTCACCTCTATTTTCCTGACCCCTGGCCGAAACGGCGGCACCAGGAGCGGCGGTTGGTCAATCATGAGTTTTTTGCCGCTGTTGCAACTGCCCTCGTTGCTCGCGGAGAATTCCGGATCAAGACAGATCACGCCGGTTATTTTGAACAAATCTCCCAGGTCGCGCAGCGGTCTGCCAGTTTGTTCACTTCTTTGGACTGGTCTCCCGACGGTTACCCAGTCAGTGATTTTGAGGAGGGATTTCTCAGTCGAGGATTGTCGATTTACCGACTCCGGCTGGCTAAAGTGAGTTGAGCGCCACGGAATGTTCTCAGCTCAAGTTTGTCGGCTCGCGCAGATAACATCGTCGCGCCGTCAACGGCCAGACAAAAGATCGGGACCTGAGAGAGGTCTTTTTTAGCTTCTTTTGTATCCCTGGCGCTTCGCTCACAAATGATGGCACGAACGGCGAGTTTCTCGCTTAGCTGAACGATAAAGTTGCGATCAATTTTCGAGACGAACGCGACATCCACAGGCGGGAGCGCCAGCCCTTGAAGTGCCTCCAGCGTGAGGTCCGGGGCTATCAAAATTCGCCAATTATCGAATCCACAAAGGAAAGCGAGAAATTTTCTTCCTTTCGGTCGACGTGCCCCCGCGGCTGGCCTCAGTTCCGAGACTACCATTCCTGAACTGCTGCGTAGTGAGCCGTTGTCTGGCCATTTCTGGAGCGCGCCGGCTTGAACCGCAGTGGTGTCTGCTTGCGTTCGAGAACTATCTGCGATCAAGAGTCGGCTGCAGGCGAATCTCCGCGCAGCTTCAGCCACGCCCCCGCTACGCATCAGGCCGTCGTGGGTCAATATGATGGCGCCCAGCCGGTTAACGCCTTTCGCCTGCAGAAATGGCTTGGTCACATGCCGCCACTTCGACTCGGTACCGGTGTTGATGAGCCAGTCATCGTTTGCCGAGTGCAGGTGAAACACGGAGGCCCGCCCAACAGACAATGCGGTAATCATGAAGGACGATTGGACAGGCGGGAAGGCGACGTTCACGCTGTCATATGGTAAAAGCGCCGAGACCTGGATAACCCAGAGGAAAACCTTTGTTAAAGCCCAGTTGGCATTATTGATGCAGATGCTGGCCCAGCTCGAGATGGGGGAGATGAGCAGCGAGGTCACTCCAAGCAGCAAAATCCAGGTTCCTAACGGAACCGCCACGACGTTCGCCACCAACCCGCAGATTGATACGCGATGAAACGCTAAGATCAGGATCGGAAGCGACGCAAGCCAGCAAACGGTCGAAACCGAACTGAGGTCGCAAACCCAACGAACGACCTGTTTGGCTAGCCGTTGCCTGCGACCCACAAGTTGATGAGGCAGAAAGGAATCGGTTTCAAACGGCCGAAACAGCAGGTGCGAAAGAGGCCGAACGAAAATCACAATCGCGAAGACCGCCACGAAAGAGAGCTGAAATCCAACCTGAAAGAGTTGCTGGCTATCCATGAGAAGCAAAAGAAAGCCGGATGCCGCCAGAGTATTGATCAGGATCGTGGGGCGTTCGATGGATATGCCGGCGAACACCAGACAGGCCATAAGCGTCGCTCGTAGGCTCGATGGTGAAAAGCCTGTGAGAATGCAGTAGCCGACGATGACCGGCAACACCGCCAGCGCCGCCCAGCGCCGGTTGAG
The DNA here is from genome assembly GCA_049585495.1 of Chthoniobacterales bacterium. GTDB lineage: Bacteria > Verrucomicrobiota > Verrucomicrobiia > Chthoniobacterales > JAFAMB01 > JBAUZZ01. The sequence goes on from JBAUZZ010000388.1 coordinate 11,085, forward strand.
CTGCAATACCCGGATGAATGCCCAAGTGATTCCGGCGAAGAAAGTGACTTTCAAGCCGTCTACGACGAAAAGATGCAGGGTCCCGGTTCGCTGCAGGAGATCCAGCAGGTCGGGCGACATTTCCGTTCGTGTCCCGACGACAATGCCTTGGATGATTTGGCCAATTTCCGCCTCGTTTTCCAGGCCGCGGACTAAGACATTTTCGATCGCTTTGCGTGCTCGAATGGCAAACGCGATCAGAGCGTTACCGCGATCCCTCTGAGCAATCGTCAGTTCAGAACGGTTGAGCGAACGTAAAGCCAGATATACGTGCTTGCGTCGAAGATATGCTGCGTAATCGAACTCTCCGGGATTCAGTGGAGGCGCCGGGCAATCCAGCCGGCCTCGTATCCGGATTAAATCACCGTACCTGATAGACTGCTCGCCAACTTCCATTGCTACGAAAAAGCTGCTCAGATGCTCGTCGACCTCGGTGACCTTCGCGAAGAAACGCTGCTTGGTGGAAGTGCCCCACCGAAAATTGGTCGGAGCTGAAACCACGAGCGCGGTGACCATTCGCAGATGCGGTGTACCGGTAAGCTGGTTTGCAATTTGATAACCTTCGTCGCTCCAGATCCCGTAGCTGTGCCAAAAGCCGAAAAAGAGAAATACTGCCGCCAGAGTTGACACGGTGCGGGCGAGCAAGAGACTGCAAACCGTACCGATTAGAAACAGGATAGCCCAGCCGGCCCAAAGGTTCGGCCAGGAATCAGAGGCCAGAATACCTGAGCCGGCGGCAGCGAGAAGTCCCAAGAATGGCAGCCGTAATCGCAGCAGGGGAAAAGTCGGCTTCCGAAATTGTGACACAGACAAATATAACGTTATTATAATAAGTAATCAATTCGACTTTGTTTGCTTTGCGGCTCAGCGGGAGCTTCGCCCTACCGGGTGACGTTTCCCTGGCGCGTGGTTGGTAGGGCGAGCCTCCCGGCGAGCCGCTGACTTACTTGGACGGGAACGGCTGCGGCTTGCCTTTAGAGCCGGATCCGCATCCCGTCGATTGCCACTACGGTCTCGGTTTTGGGAAGGAGGTCCCTGGCCTTCGCCAACAATTGGTCAGTCTGATCGGAAAGATTTGGCGCGAGGTGCGTAAGCAGCAACCGCGGAATATTTTTTCCACGCAAGAATCTAAACAATTCCTCTGGCTCGAAGTGGGCGAGTTCGCAGACCACGAGATCCGGCGGTTCTCGCAGCTGTGCGTCAAGGTCCCGTGGCGAACCGAGGTCTCCCGACACGAGAATCTGAAAACCTGGGTGCGTTACTCTTAGACTGTAAGAACGAAAGCGGGTGGGCCCGAAACGTTTCACGAGGTCATCCAGGTGCGAGGTTGCCTGCGGGTTTATCTTTAGATCGAACTGCTCGAGCGAAGGCCGCGACTCCCACGCGAAAAATTCGAGAGGAAACTGCAAGAATTTTGGCCCGATATAGCTGGCATCGAGCCATGCCTGTAAAGGGTTGATTAATTCTTCGGGCAAATAAATCGGGAGCAACTTAGTCCGACCGGAGATCCAGGCTGTTTGGATCAGCATTGGCAGACCAGCGGTATGGTCGGAATGGCAGTGAGTGAGCAGCACCGCGTCAATGTCTGTGGCCTGTATTTGCTGAGCAAGCATCGAGCGGCTGCAAGGCTCGCCGGCGTCAATCAGCAGTCGATGCTTGCCGGTGTCGAGGATCGCGCTTGAGTGGCCGCGCTCCAGCACCGGAAAACCGGGTGCGGAACCCAGGATGAGAAGTTCTGCCATGGTGCGTGCAGCTTATGAATCAAAACAAACTGCTTCAAAACTCTAAGGATTTGTAGTTCTATAGTTCTGAATCGGGCTTTTCCGCGAGGATTTTTGCCGCCGAAAGCGGGTAGGGCGAATTCGTCCCGCGAAGCGTCGCGAAGCGGGACAAATGAGCCTCAAGGGGCTAACAACATTTGCGGTTTAGGCTCAGCAAGCTTCGCCCTACCGTCATTCCTTAATTACGCCGACCCCCGATCACCTCATTTCACACGAATCATGTTTGGTTGCGGCTCCGCCGCGCTAGGAGCGATGCAGGCTAGTGCCGCGGGTTCGAGCCAGGTTTTCGCGGAGCCGCCAGTCCCCTTACCCCCGCCGCAACTTGAATTCGTAACTGTCCACCAGCGCGAGCCAGCTTGCTTCGATGATATTGTCCGAGACGCCGACGGTACACCAGTTATCATGGTGGTCCGTCGAATCGATGAGAACGCGGGTGCGCGCGCCTGTTCCCTGGCTCGACCCGATGATTCTGACCTTGTAATCATCCAGGACGATGCGCTCGATTGGGGGGTAGACTGGAGTCAAAGCCTTGCGGAGCGCTGCGTCCAGGGCGTTAACCGGACCGTCTCCCTCCGCAACAGTGTAGATGTCCTCCCCGCGGACTCGAAGCTTCACGCTTGCTTCGCATGTCTCATAGTGATTGCGAACCGAGCGAATATAGGTGCAGTGATACTCGAGCAGCTCCCAGAATGGCTCGACCGGTCCGAGTACCCGGCGGATGAGCAATTCGAACGAAGCTTCTGCGGCTTCGAATTCATACCCGAGATGTTCCAGCCGTTTAACTTCCTGGAGAATGGCACCTGTCTGGGGAGATCCCTTGTCCAGCTTGAATCCGAACTCGCGAGCCTTGGCGATGACATTACTCTGACCGGAGAGTTCGGAGACGATGATGTGCTGCCGATTACCGACGAGCTCCGGCTCGATGTGCTCGTAACTCTTGGCTAACTTTTGGACTGCATGGGCATGCAGGCCGCCTTTGTGGGCGAAGGCGGTTGAGCCGACAAATGGGGCGCGAATATTGTGCTGGCAGTTCGCGAGTTCGTCGACGAAGAGGGACAACTCGCGCAGCCGGGTGAGATCAGGAACGACGGTGACGCCCAGCTTTAGCTGCAAGTCGGGGAGAACGCTGGTCAGATTACAGTTCCCCGTCCGTTCCCCATAGCCATTAATCGTACCCTGGACTTGAGTCGCGCCAGCCTGGAGCGCGACCAGAGCATTGGCCACGCCCAATTCGCAATCGTTATGAGTGTGAATACCAACCGGCGTCTTGAATGCTTGAACAACAGCCGACGTGATGTCTCGGACCTCATGCACCATGGCGCCGCCGTTCGTGTCGCACAGCACGACCATATCCACGCCGCCGTCGACCGCAGCCTGGAGCGCACCCAGCGCGTGTTCGGCGTCATCTTTGTACCCGTCGAAAAAATGTTCGGCGTCGAAAATCACCGTTTTGCCGTTGGACTTCAGGTAAAGCACGGATTCTCGGATCATTCGTCGATTCTCTTCCAGAGAGACACCCAAAATACTTTTCACGTGGAGTCGCCAACTCTTCCCCACGATCGTGACGACCGGTGTCTCAGCCGATAGCAGCAGAGCAATCTGCGAGTCCGCCTCCGGCTTCGTATGCGGGCGGCAAGTACTGCCAAACGCACAGATCTGAGCGTTTTTCCAGGATCGTTTCCTAGCCTCTTCAAAAAACGCGATGTCCTTCGGATTTGATCCCGGCCAGCCTCCCTCAATGTATTGAATCCCAAACGCGTCGAGTTTCTCAGCAATCCGGACCTTGTCGTGGACGCTGAATGAGATTCCCTCAGCCTGCGTACCGTCGCGCAGGGTGGTGTCGTAGACGGTGACCTGGTTTGGATTCATAACGATTAGAAACAATTCCGGTATCCCAGGGGAGCGCAATTTGCAAGACGTTCGGAATAGCCGGCCGGCCGCGACGAACTGTGTTTGTGGTCACATTTTGCGACCTCAAAACGACCAGCTCCTCCTGAACATGCTCAAAGCCGGCCGCTCGAGCTACTTCTTGACAATGACTGGTGTCCCAACCTTTGCCACCTCGAAAAAGCGGCGAGCTTTCGGCTCTGGCATACGAATACACCCGTGGGACGCCGGATAACCGGGAAGATACCCGGCGTGCATCCCTACTCCGCCATAAATGCGTAAAAAATAGGGCATTGGTGCTCCGATAAAGGTTGCACCCGCGGGTCTCGGATCCTTGCGGACGTCGACGTCGCGCTTCACGATGTAGCCGTCTTGCAGATAAGCGCCATAGATGCTGGACCGGTGTCCGATATCCTTCTGAATCACCGCGTACTTCCCAGGCGCGGTATCATGGCCCTCCCGTCCGGTCGAAACCGGAGCGGTCAGAACGACTTCACGCCCCGCGCACAAGTAGGCGTGCTGGTCGGCCAAATCGATCACAATTGCCACCTTTCCTGGCGGGAGTCCCCGGAGATCGTACATGGTGTCTTCAAACTCTGCACAACCACTCAGAAGCACTAGTAGCCCGAGCAGGCCGAACCGGAAAAATCTGTTCATCGCTGCTCCTTTTGACACGATTGGGAAGCTTCCTGTCAAGGATCTACCTGTGCTGAGGGCAAACTAGCCGTCATCAGGATTGACAGGCGCCGGCAAGTAAATAACATTCATTTAATATGTATCCGACATTTGGAAAAATTCTATGATTTAGCTGGCCAACCGTTTCGTTTTCCAGTGAAACTCTGTGCCCCAAAGCTCCGGTTGTATGGCCCCTAAATTCGGCGACTACCTCTTTCGAAATTTGAAAGGCGAATCGGCGAATTCCCCAATTAGGTCCGGACGAGAACTTTCTGCCGAGCTTGTCGCGCTGGAAGAGCGGGCCATCATCCTGCGCGAGACGGACTTTCTATCAGCAAGCCACGAACTTCCCCTCCTCGACTGGTCGCAACCAGCCGAGGGCCAGATCCGGGTTGAACTAAAGGATATGCAGGGCGTCATGGATGGCCGTGCCAGCGTCTCGGCGACGGCGCTTCGACGGGTCTGTCCGGGGCTTCTGGCGCCCGAGGTCAAGGATGAGATTCTCTTTCCGGTTTCGTTGAAGGCGGTTGTGCTCCAGATCCAGGCTTATCTGAATTCCAGCCCGGGCGAGTTAATAAAATTTCCAGGTCCAGACTTTGATACGCCGATTGCCCAGGTGGCGCGCGAGGACGAAAGCTTCTTCAAGCTGGAAAAAGCAGCACAATCGGCTGCCCGTCCAGCTAGCCCACCTAGAGAGAAAGTGGTGCAAGGTCCGGCGCTGACTCCAGCCGATCGACCACCTTTTCCGTTGATTAGAGAAAAACCAAGAAACGAGCCACCTCCGGCGGAAGCAGGACCCATCGAAGTAGCATTGCCTCCCATCGCCCAGTCACCACCGGAAGCCGCGCTAGGGAGCACGCCAAAGGTTGACCCGTTCGCTGGCCTACCCAAAGTAGGTCGGAGTTCGTCCCAGACAGGATCTACTCCTTCACCGCTCTGTCAGCAATCGGCGACGGTCGCTTCCAGGACAGCCTTGTCAGGGGCTTGCGTCCGTACAGACCGAATCGATCCCGCAGATGAGGGGCGGCGACGACTTCCCTTAGAACGGTTACAGGAGATTTTCATCACGGACGACTTCTTGGACGTAGCTCGAGTGGCAAAGCTTCTCAGCACCTTTCCAAAGGTCAAAGGTGCGGTGATTGTACTGGAACCCGGGAGAATACTTGCGAGCGAGCTTCCGAACGGGTTTGAGCTGGAGACCACTCTGGCGGCGCCGTCGTTGATCCGTGCGGTTCGCCAGTTTACCCAGGCCCTGTGTCAATCTGATGCCTGCGGTTTGACCATTCTGGCGGATTTGCCCATAAGCGTTTTCCAGGAGGGGAAAATATGTGTTTTGATCGCTCATGACGGGCGCGGACTATTGCCGGGCATGAAGGAGCGCGTTACCGACGTAGCAAAAGCCCTCGATGCAATGTATGACACCCGATCCGAACCCACCTCAGAGAGCTTGACTTCGTAGGATCCCGCCGCAGCCCCACTACCGCCGTTGATGTTTTTACCGTTTTATCTGTTTGTTCTCCTCGTCGCAAAATCGCCCTCTGTGATTTTGAAGGCGCAGACTCTTCCTCCCGCTTTCCAGCACCCGATGACGTCAATCGACCCTACCGGTCCCGGCGAGCAAACAACACAGTCTCCGGGGACGATGTCTATGTTTTCCGTTTACGTTCCGCCTGACCCCGAACGGCCGAAGCAGTCGCTGCTGGTGCGATGCAAAGTTGGCCGAGCTTTTACTAGTGTCGACAGGCGGGTCACAATCGACGGAGTCGTTCAAGAGGATGTTGTCAGCGGCGTCGGAAAGATTCTCATCCCTGCCGGTTCGACAGTTGTCGGGCAAGGATATTCCGACTCCGATCGAAACCGAATTCTGGCAGGTGGGCGATGGACTTTCTACTTGAGCGATCATCAAATCATGATCGAGGGCACTTTGTGGAGCAATGAGCAACAGGAGGGCCTGACCTGCCAAGCAACAAGGGTTGGTAGTGATGAATCAAAGATCAAACAAGCGGTCTATAACAGTGGGATCCATGTGTCCGAGGGAACTGACTTTGTCTTGCGCCTGACTGGCAATATCTCCGTGCGCGACCTCGGATCAGCGTACGGGAAGTGAGTGTGAGTGCGAGTGTGTTGGTGTCCAGCTCCGCGGCTTTTTAGAAAGAAGAGTTTAACACAAATCTCGAAATTCGGCGGCGACGGAGTACCGCCCTCCAAGACAATTTCGGAATTTGGGTTTAAACGGTTTGCTGTCGATTCATTTATCTTCAAACACGCTCTCAGGCAGACACTTCCCTCGCACTCACACGCTCACTCGCACTAACGCTACTCTGTCGGGCGAATTCGTTCGAAGTATCGCTTTACGTAATCCCGCGATTCGACGGGAATGTCCTCCTGTCGGATTGCCTCTTCGTTTGCGGGCATTACCGCGTCAAATAATTGCTTGTACT
>JBAUZZ010000389.1:0-7809 GCA_049585495.1 Chthoniobacterales bacterium
GAAGAGTTCTTAGAGCTACCCATCTTGGGCATTATTCCGAAAGGGATCAAGCTTCTGCCCAGGGCAGATGAAGATTCCCCGGACGCCGAGGCTTACCGGATCCTCAAGACCAACGTCGATTTTAATCGCAAGAAGCTTAACGCGACGACATTCAGTCTGATCAGTGGGGGCGCTGGGGAAGGTAAGTCAACCAGCGTGTGCAACCTGGCCACCAGCTGGGCCGCGAGCGGTCAACGGGTTCTCATCATCGACGGGGACATGCGTCGCCCCTCCCAACATCGGCTCCTGGAGATGTCTAACCGGGTGGGTCTGGGCGATTACCTCAGGGGCAAGGCCACTTTGGATGAAGTGATTCTGCCCACCAAGGTGGGCAATCTTTACCTTGTGCCGGCCGGCTCGCGCTCGCCCGACGTCGTCAGCCTCCTGAGCGCAGGAGCCATGGAGCAGCTGATCAAGGAGGCCCGGGAACGGTTTGACATCATTGTGGTCGACTCGCCGCCGATCCTGGGCGTAAGCGACGCATCGATTCTATCCAGCCTGGTGGATTGTTCGATCATCGTGGTTCAGCACCGGCGTTTCCCACGCGCCATGTTGATGCGCGTCAAGAAAACTATCAAAAGTATCGACACCCGCGCTGTGGGTGTGGTTTTGAACCAGGTCGATGTTCGCCACGATAAGAACTACCAATACTACACGAGCTACAATCAGTACTACAGCGAGCACAGCAACGGCGTTAAGAAACAGCCTCCACAACTGAACCATAAAGTTTTGTACCTTGAGTGATGATGAGTATTAAGGCTTGGATCTTGCGAGCGGCCTGGCTGCTCAATTTGGTTTTTGCCACCAGCGTCGCAGTGGCAGATGCCGGTTTACGACCGGGCGATCAGATCGAGCTGAAACTGGGCGGCGTACCCTCGACGGAGAGCACTTCGGTCAGCGGTAGCTACACGATTGATGGCGCCGGAAGTGTGAACCTCCCCTACATTGGCCGGATAAAGATTGTGGGCCTGGCCCCTGGGGCAGCGCAGTCTACCATCGAGGGCGCTTACAAGGCTCGAGCCATCTACACAAATCCCACCATTGTCATCACGATGCTGGCGCAATCACGCTTCGTGAACGTCGGTGGAGAAGTGAAAACGCCCCAACGGGTCCCTTTTACGCCAGACCTCACGGTTCTTTCCTCGATCAACGCCGCTGGTGGATTCTCCCCATTTGCTGATCAGCGCAAGGTCAGATTGCTTCGGGGGAATCAGGTCACGACCATCGACGTGAAGAAAGTTCGCGCCAATCCATCGCTTGACCTTCAATTGCTGCCAGGCGACCGGATCGAAGTGCCGCAGTCGATTTTTTAGCCTGGAAATCTCCTAGCCTGGATCGCTTACGAATCTTCAGAGATTTGTGAGCGATCCAGGCTTCAACGTGTTCCGGAAAATTTTCCTCGTCATCAACGACGCCAAAAGGTATCTGAATGATTCGTCGGAGCTTCTGATGAACCGGATTGGATTAGAATTGCTGCTTCAACTGAAGGCGTCGCGAGCGATTAGCGGCATCTTCCAGGCCATGAGCCCCACTTCCTGATGCTTTGAATCTGACTACGTTACCATGAGGGAATTTCGCAGCCCGTTGACGGTTCTCGCGGCTTTGATATTTGCCGGGTTAGCGTGCCGCGCACAAGACTTTGGGCTTACGCTCCCAGGCAGGCTTACCTTGTTCCGGCCTCTAACCGGCACCTATCAGGGCGCCTTCCCCCAGCGCCCGCTCACCGCATCACTCGTGGGATCGGTCGGATATGACGACAATGTGCTTGGCACGCACGACGATCGTGTCGGCAGCGGATTTGCCGCCCCGAGTCTCGATCTCGCAGCGCAGATTGGTAAGGAGCGCACTCAACTCACCGCCTATCTTCAATTGGGACTCATTGCCTACTGGGATATTCCCGGACAAGCAGTTCAACCTAATATTTCACTCGACGTCACCTTCACTCACCAATTCACCCCCCGCCTGGTGTTGGGGCTTACCTCTTACACCTCTTATCTAGGACAGCCGAGCTTCGCTCTCGGAATTGGGAAAACAAGCAATGTCGGGAACTACGTCTATAGTTCCAATGGCATATCGCTTGGCTATCAGTGGACTCAGCGATTTTCCACTGCTACCAGCTATACGCTAAACGCCACCTACTACGAGGCCAGCACCATCGGCACCACGGGGAATCTCCTTGAGCATATTTTCGCTCAGCAATTTCGTTACCTGCTTTTCCCCACGATTACGGCGGCGGCGGAATATCGATTCAGCTACGAACAGTACGTCAACACAACAAATCTTGACTCCTACTCGAACTTCGCTCTGGCCGGCGCCGATTTCACACTCAGTCCAAGATTGCAATTCAGCTTTCGCGCGGGTGGCGTATTCCAGACCGATCTCTTCCACGGAGGAAATAATCCGAGCTCCCCATACTTCGAATCGACGGTGACTTATGAGTATCGACCCGCTTCCTTCATCCAGTGGTACAATCTCTATGATATCGAGCGATCTGACACCAATACGGCCGATACCAAGGACGTGTATCGAACTGGACTAAAGGTACTTCATTCGTTCGGGGCGAAGTTGAAGCTGGGCGGGGGCGTTTACTATTCCTTCAACCACAACCATACGGCCCCCTCTTTTGACGAGAATCAATTACAGGCATCGGTGACGGCGAACTACTTGCTCACCCGAGCTTTCGCGCTCCAGGCCAGTTATACATTCATCGGTGTGTTGTCCGATATCACTTCCCGAAGCTATTACCGAAATTTGACCTTCGTCGGGGCATCTTTCACGTTCTGAAAGCAGACGGGTGTTTCCGCGAGGATTTTTGTCGCCGAAAGCTGGTAGGGCGAATTCGTCACGCGAAGCGGGACAAATGAGCCTCAAGAGGCTAACAACATTTGCGTTTAGGCTCTCTGGGAAGCGCTAAATAACGAATGACTCGATCCCGGCCCCAACGGGGCAAAGAACGAGCCACTGACTTAGCGCTTATGGATTGAAACCCCGGGCTGAGCCCTAGGCCGCATTTAGCGCGATATCGGCTAGCCGCAAGACTGTTCACTTACTGCAATTCCGAAACTGGCTTGCAGGAGGGCTGCCAGCCCGCAGTCCGCCAAGGGCGCCGCGGCGGCTGACCCAGCCGCCCTACAAGCCAATTGCGTTAGTGACCAGTATCGCGGCTAGCCTGCCTTTGCGGACCAGATAGAACTCTATTTAATGCTAAATGGCAAAAACTCTGGTTTTTACAGTGGAAGTGACAGCTGTGTGACAGACAGGTGCCGAAAGGCTTCAGATCGTCACCTGATTGCCGATAGATCTCTGTGTTGTCATGGATAATCACCAAGAGGCCAAGCTTCACTGTTCGGTTGTTGACTCATAGCGATGGCCGGCCTCAACCCGTGAATTATCGCGATCTACTTTGGCTGCACTGTTCAACCTCGCTTGGCGGTGGTCAGTAGAAAATTGCTACTCCTACCCAATGGATTTTTAGATTGACATGAAAATAGAAGCGGCAATGGTCTCGGCGGTTCGTGAGGAGTTAAGAGAATATAGCCCGCGGAAAGCGGTTATTCTTGGTCGTAAACAGGAGTTGAATTTACAGTTAAACCAGCTGGTAGACGCGGTATTACTGGTCTTTTCGCTCTGGAGCGCTCACCTCTTGCGTCGCTACCTTGGCCAGGTTCACGGGATCGGGGAGATCGAGCAATTCGACGCGTTCCTTTGGCTGATAGTGCTCATTGTGCCGGTTGGCCCCTTGCTCCTGGAACTACAGGGATTTTACAATTTTCCCCTGCAGAAAAGCGGCCTCAAATCCCTGAGCCAAATAGCTCAGGGACTGCTTTGGTTGGGTGTATTGATCGCCGGTTGCGCGATCCTTTTCCGGCTGGACGTCAATAGCCGATCGGTGCTTATCCTGTTTGCGGTTATCAGCGCGGTCCTTCTCCTGATCAAAGAACGCCTCGCTGTTGCCTACCTCAAATCGCGGGTTCGCAGCGGGCAATATCGAGAAAAGGTGATCCTGGCGGGCTCTGCGGAAGAGATTCTCCAGCTCTCGCGCCGCTTCACGGAGGATCAACTAGCGGACATCGAGGTCGTCGAGCGGATCGACATCTCCTGCCAACCCGCTGCTGATTTTGTCAAAGCTTTACATCAGCATTCGGTCGGTCGCGTGATTTTCGCGAGCGCCAAGACCGAATTGCGCCGGGTCGAAGAAGCGGTCGCAGCCTGCGAGCTTGAAGGGGTGGAAGCGTGGTTAATGACCGATTTCATCCGGACTTCAATCGCTCGACCGGCTTTCGACATGTTCGGCCCGCAACCCATGCTGGTCTTTCGCTCCACTCCAGATACCTCCTGGGCACTCCTATTCAAGAGAACGATTGATTTAATCGGTTCGACCTGCGGGATCCTGCTCCTTTCACCTTTGATGCTCATCGCCGCTATTGCGATCAAGGCCACCTCCCAAGGATCAGCCATCTTCGTCCAGATGCGCAGCGGCCAACATGGTCGGCCTTTCCGGATGTTTAAATTCCGATCGATGTATTCGGATGCGGAACAGCGTCGGCACGAACTACAATCGTGCAACCAGATGAGCGGACCGGTGTTCAAGCTCGATCGCGATCCGCGGATCACACCACTTGGCCGATGGCTACGGAAATACAGCATCGACGAATTACCCCAGCTCTTTAACGTCTTCCTCGGACAGATGAGTTTGGTCGGTCCCCGGCCTCTACCAGTCTACGAAGTGGAAAGTTTCGCGAATCCTGCCCAGCGCCGGCGCCTGAGTGTCAAACCGGGTCTGACTTGTCTCTGGCAAATCAGTGGGCGCAATGAAGTAAAGGAATTCGAGACCTGGGTAAAACTTGACCTGCAGTACATCGACAATTGGTCGATTTGGCTGGACATCAAAATCCTGGTTTGCACGATCCCGGTCGTACTCTTTGGATATGGTGCTAAATAAACTGGCGATTGTGGCGATCGGCTTTCCCTTAATCGTGAATTGCTTGCTTGGAAGATAGCATTCCGCAGCAAACGACTTTTCGGAATCAGAGCACTGTATTGACATTACCCGGCCGCAATGAGAGGAAAATCCGCATGAAACGCGTGCTTGTGACCGGTTCAAGCGGCCTGATCGGCAGCGAAGTTGTCACGTTTTTCTGCCAAGAGCAGTGGGAAGTCCATGGGCTGGATAACAATATGCGAAAGGATTTCTTCGGACCGCAGGGCGATACTTCCTGGAATACCGATCGCCTTCGGAAGACTTTCCCTAATTTCCAGCATCGGGCGGTCGATATTCGTGATCGACAGTTCGTGTTGAACACCGTCGCCGACATTCGGCCCGATGCACTCGTTCACACCGCCGCGCAACCAAGCCACGACCTTGCTGCCACTCGTCCTTTCGATGACTTCGATGTTAACGCCGTTGGAACGCTCAACCTTCTGGAAGCAGCTCGGCGTACGTGCCCGGAATCGCCTTTTGTTCATATGTCCACGAATAAGGTGTACGGCGATGCCCCGAATCAATTGGCCCTGATCGAGAAAGAAACACGATGGGATTACGCTGATGGCGAGTACGCCAACGGAATTGCAGAAACATTTCCCATCGATAACTCAATGCATTCAATCTTCGGCGCGTCCAAAATCGCCGCTGATGTCATGGTCCAGGAATACGGGCGCTATTTTCAGATGCCCACCTGCTGCTTGCGAGGCGGCTGTTTAACCGGGCCAAATCATTCCGGCGTCGAGTTGCATGGATTTCTAAGCTATCTCATCAGGTGCAATCTCGAGGAAAAGACCTACCGGGTTTTCGGTTATAAAGGAAAGCAGGTTCGCGATAACATACATTCCCACGACGTCGTGCAGTTCATGAACCAGTTCATCCGGAGCCCGCGAATCGGGGAAGTCTACAACCTCGGTGGCGGGCGCGAGAATTCCATCTCGATTCTGGAAGCCTTTGAGTCAATCGCGGAGATCTCCGGAAATAAGATGTGTTATGAATATGTCGATCAGAACCGCAAGGGTGACCATATCTGTTACATTTCCGATTTGGCGAAGATGAAGAGCCACTATCCGCGGTGGAGCATCACGAAGAATCTCAAGACAACCTTTCTTGAGATCTATCAGTCTTGGGTGAACAGAGGTCTTCGAAACTAGCCCAAGGCCAGCCATCCTGCGGCTACGCCCCGCGCCGTGCTTGGAGCGATGCAGGCTAGCCTACTCTTCGCTGGGGGTCTGATCCAGCGTGACCGGCGGGGCAGCAGCAAGATCGTCGTTAGCTACCCAGCCCAGTTGGTTTCCATCACCGGTTTCAACCAGGCTGAAGCCAAATTGTTTCTGGACAACCCGCACCAACGTTCCCTTTCGCAGGCTGGCGTCGGGCATCGTGAACTGTTGCGGACCAGTACTGTATAAGGGCACATTGTCCCTAACTGTCACCCGCAAATCCTCCCCGGTCGTAGCCGACAGAACGGCAGCATAAGCCGCAGCGTCCGGATCCGGCCTTCCAGCCTGGCAAGCGCTGACAATCGTCGCAGCACTCGCCAGAACAAAGATTTGAGCCAGCGCTGCTTGCATAGATCTATCCAGCCGAGATTGCTCCGTTCGACGCAATGTTAACGAATGATAGGTGATGTATGATCCGATGCTTTGGCTTCTCTGGCAACTCTCTTTCCAAGAGCGCCATTGAAACCAAATCCCGAATTTCGGCGGCGACGGCGGCCTGCGCGGAGCTACGGCGCGCCCTTCTGGATCGGAAAAGCCTGCAGTAGTGTATGTGCTATCCAACTCCAGCCGCGACGTAGGCCTTGCGAAGTCGGGAGCGCCGCCCTCCAAGGCAATTTCGGAATTTGGATTGAAGCGGGCTTTATCCTCAAAAATTCAAAAGCTTTTCCGGCACAAAAATCACATCGCCGCCACCGACATAGGTCGCGCGAGTCGGCGTGCCGCGCAGAACCGGCCTCAAATCGAAGGTCTGAGAGTAGTGTTCGCCGTTCACGATGCGGATGAGCTCTACCTTTTTCAGGTCCGCCTGCGGAGTGAACCCGCCGGCCTCCATGATGGCTTCGAGAACGGTGGCTGGTCGTTCGAATACGATTTTCCCAGGCCTTTCTACGGCGCCGGAGACGACCACCGGCAGGGCGCGGCTCTCCAAAGCGACGAGCACTTCGCTGTTCTGCAATTGCGGTTTATACAGACGGGCCAGCTCGCGCTGCAACTCTCCAAGAGTCTTTCCACCGGCATAGACATCTCCAACTAGCGGCAGGCTAAGTTTCCCGTCCGGCGGAATCTTTTGAGTCTGGTTAAGCTCAGGTGCCCCCGGGAACGATATCTTGACCACATCCTCTGCGGCTAAAACGCCGGGCGTCTGAGGAGGGAGCGGCACCTTTGCGGTCTGGGCGGTTTGGCAACCAGCGCATAAGAGAATAGCGAGCACGGCCAGGGTTCCAACGATCCCGATGCATTCCCTCGATAAAGAGGAAGTCTTACAGTTGTGGGTTGGCGCCGGCCAAAGCCTGCGCGCTCTGTCCGGGCTGGTTCTGGATTCTGAAGCTTTATCCATATATTCGTTCGGTTGATGTTCTAAAGGTCAAAGACGGCTGCTGTCCAGAACGTTCCGCCACGGCGTCGAATCCAGGAGGGCGGCTATTTCGCGTTTTAGGGCGACGCAATGCGCTAGCCTGCATCGCTCACAAATCTTTAGAGATTTGTGAGCGATGCAGGCTCAGGCAGCAGAATTCTCCGGCTACGCCGGAAAATTCCGCTGCTTTTTTGAAGAGAAAAGTTTTGAAG
>JBAUZZ010000390.1:0-1910 GCA_049585495.1 Chthoniobacterales bacterium
ATTAAGATCATCCCGAATGTACGATACGCCCGACGAGGCGATAGCCTGCATCACCGGACTGGACGGTCAACCTTGCTCGAAATGCGTGGCGAACCCAAACCGGTCGTCACCAGCGTGCGCCGTTATGCACCCGATCGCAAAACTCAGTATCGCCAAAAGCCTCATAACAACATCAAACGAAGACTGAGCAATGGCCAGAGCAGGCTGGTTCATTCCCGCCTCGCGGTACGACTGCAACAATTAAGGTGCGCTTTTTCATAGTGTTCTTTATTGATTAGTTGAGGCCCCGCCGGCCAGCACGCCCGGGGGAGAAGACCATCCTGACGACTCTACAATGACCGAATCCGGGTTGCCCCGCTATTGGACTTTAGTACAATAGCAGCGTGTTCCGTATTCCGTGTTCCGCGCGAATAGCCACTTTGGCCCTTCTCCTGGTCACGGTTCGCAAAGGCCAAGCCTAACCTGACCGAGATCGCGCAGATGAAAGATCAGACCGCAGCGGGCAAAGCCTTGGATGAGCTGATGGCCGCAGAGCGCAAGGCTGGTAGGAAGTAATGGCCCGGAACTTTCCAGAAGAGTCGAAAAAGAAGGCGTTCGAGCACGGTGTGCTAGTAGGCGGACGTTTCGTTACCCTTGGTCAGTTGAATTACAAGAAGACCATTGAAGCGTTGGGCAGAATCTGTGTCGAGTTTCAACGGCTTGAGACGCATCTTAAAGCAGCGACGACGTTGCTCCTTGATCCTGACGATTGGCGAGTCGGCACGATCGTGACCACTCAACTGCCGTTTAAAGGTCTCCTCGACTTGTTCTACGCGCTCTACCACCACCGCTTCAATGATCCGAACGAGCACAAAGAGCTCACCAAGTTCCTGAAAAAATGCAAAGCCCAGTAGGTTTCGAGTCGATGCTGCGGCTCAAAGTCTTGTGACATAATCGGGCCACGAACTCTTAGCTTGCGAAGTTTGGGCGTGGCGCTTTCTCCCGGCAAGTGCTCGGGTGGCTTCGTCGAGGCATTGTCGCGCAGGCTTACAAACCGCTCGACTTCAAAAAACTGATTCAGACCGGCGTCAAAACTAACAAGAGCGTTTCTCCCGGAAAAACCGTCTCTGGCCCCATAGGAGGTGAGACCCACAATAAAAGTCGTCGGGCGATGGCAGGCCCGGCACACACAAAAAATCTCATACAGATTCTGCCAGCCACGCCTTCTATCCCGGAATACCTGGGCCTCAACGTCGAAAGTCATGCTCTTGGACCCGCAACGCGGACAATCGGCGACGATCAGTGCCATAGGCCTAGCGTCTGCCGCGGCTCCCTCCGCCTGAGCTTCCACGCCTGCGCTTGGGGCGCGTTGGACTCTTATCTCGTAGCCATTGGTCTCCAGGCTCCCACGGCCCTGCGTAGCTCACAGCTGGCGGCGGGTTGTTCAAGCTGTAGAAGGTAGTTCCGCCATCTTCCCAGACGACCTCGAAGCCGTTTGCCGTGATTCGGCGGACCTCACCTCGGCCTGAGCCGTAGCTACGCGTAACTCTATCGCGGAGCTTGAGCTTGCCAGCCTCTTGAACAGTCATAGTTCGGGACTTCGCGCGAAGGCCTCAACCATGACCCGGCGAAAAAAGTCGGGCAGCGCGCGCAGCCATTTCTCGAAGCATGGCGCGGTCTTGGAGGGAAAGCGTCAAGTCGGTTGGTTCTGGCATAAGAGGCTCCGAGCCTGAACGCTTTGGGCGGCGGACGCGAGCCTAAAACACACTCTCAAATATGCTCGCACGCATTCGAATTTGTTGAGAGTAGATGCTGAGAGTTGAGGACATTGATCTTATAAGTACCACGCGCCAAAGGGTTTGGAGCCTAGGGGATTCGAACCCCTGACCTCCTCAATGCCATTGAGGCGCTCTACCAACTGAGCTAAGACC
>JBAUZZ010000391.1:0-1769 GCA_049585495.1 Chthoniobacterales bacterium
GTCCTTTTTGCTGTATTTGAGGAGGACACCGTGTAACTGCTTGACGTGATTTTCCGTAGGTGTAATGGACTCGAAGCTGTCGAAAATCATGTCCATCGCATCGGCATAGCCCGCCACTTCCTGTTCATCACGGCTGGCGAAAGACTTGGACTTCATTCCAGATAGCAGCTTCTCCACTTGCAGGTCAGTGAGTTTCGCACCTTCAATGCGCGTGGAGGAGCCTATGCTCTCGATGGTGGCGACGCGCTTGAGGCTGGTGAGTCGCTCCGGGGCGAGGGTTTGCATCGCCTTCCAGCGGCCTTTGAACTCATCGATCTCCGCGATGAGCTTCAGGATTTCGGGGGTAATCGTGATGTTCCTGATCTGGTGCATGGTGCGAATATCCATTTTCACCCATTTTCACCCGATTCCTCGCCAATGGCAAGCGAATATCCATTTATACCCGTTTCCACCCGTTCGTTGGCCGAACTCCTTCTTTAGCCAAAAGGAAGCCTTCGAGGACGACCGGATGGCCTTGTGTTCCGCGATCTCAACGAAACGAGCGAAGAAATGGCAAACTAGCTGATGGCCATTTTGACTTGTTTCATATGGAGCGTCTTTACTGGACCGTCGTTCAACTCGAAGAAGCAAAGCGATCGGTTAAGCAAGGGGATGTTGCTCACCTAACGCATAACCATGCATAAGAGTCATTGGTGCGGGCGGAGGGACTTGAACCCTCATGGACCGTTTAAGCCCTGCGGATTTTCATACCGTCTACGGCTTTCGCCGCCCGGACGTGACGCTCTTGGAGAGCTCACGTTAGTTTGCGGTCTGGACTATCCCTTCACCATCCTCCCGAAAGTCCGGAGCTTAGGTGCTGCCCGTCTAGTCTCTACACCTTCCCGGCTGTATCTCTCTCCGGGCTTGGCTCGGGATTGCCATTTGAGGTTTCCCCGAATTTGAGCAGTTCTGCATCGCCGGTTTCCAGGCGAGCACTCAAGTCTTCCTTAAGTCCGCTGCGTATGCCATTCCGCCACGCCCGCGCGCGGCTGTCTTACTCATGATAGGGCACGTTGCCCGATTTTACACATCCGTTTCCGGTCAGTTGGTTCCCATTGGAACGGGCATTCTTCACGCTACGTCCGTTAAGCTAACTTCTTTTGACTTTCTCCTCTTCGGTTCATCACGTTGATTGCAACGGCATCGAGCGAGGTTTTGATGTGCGACGCGTAATACTTTTCGATCATCTCGACACTGGTGCGGCAGTTTTTGGCGATTTGGTAGATGTCGGCACCTTCCATCAAGCGCAGGCAGATGTATGTATGCCGTAGGCTGTACGCCGTGCGCGGCTGGCCTTCACGGTCGATGCGGAGCTTTTCCTCGTCGAGAATGGTTTTGAAAAGCTCTCGCTGCCACTTGGGAAAAATCAGATCCGTAGGTTCGGGCGTGCGCCATTGTCCGTTGGGAACAGCAGATGTCTCGGGCGTTCCAGTGGGCGCGTTTGCGCCATAAATGCGCGCCGGGCGGAGCCGGCTTCGAAGTCGCTTGAAGGGCAACACCGCCCCCGGCATACTCTTGCAATATCCAACCCCACGCTTTCCCCTGACTTCGATCTCCAGGATCGTCTTCTTCAAATCCTCGTCGTAAACGATCGTGACATCGCGGAACTGAAGTCGCCAAGCCTCGTCAGGCCGCATGCCGGTATTCACTGCGAAGAGGACATAATCGTGGAGTTGCTCCGCTTCCCATTTGAAGCCTCGTCGCTTCGGCTCTTGGGCACGGGTTCGTGT
>JBAUZZ010000392.1:0-7448 GCA_049585495.1 Chthoniobacterales bacterium
GTCTTAACTAAGGCCGACGTCCCCCAGCCGGCTAGAGAGCTACTGGAAATTACCGCTTCCCGAGCATCTGCGGCCTCGGGAAAACAATTGCTTACCTGCTGTCAATCCCTAAGATTGCCGGTTGGAGGTTTTCCGGTGTGAACGACGAGCACGGAGCAGGCAAAGCTCGCGGAGCGCTTTTCAAAACTACCCACTGGAGCTTGGTGCTGGCCGCGTGTGACAGTCAGGCGCCAGGGAGCCGGTTGGCGTTAGCCGAGCTTTGCCGGATATACTGGTATCCTCTGTACGCTCACGTCCGGCGACACGGATACGACGCGGATAATGCGCAGGATTTGACCCAGGGATTCTTCGAGCACTTATTGGAACACAAAAGTTTGAGGCACGTCGATTCGCGAAAAGGGAAGTTTCGCTCTTTCCTACTTGGTTCGCTTCAAAAGTTCCTAATGACGGCGCAGCGCCAAGACTGCACAATTAAGCGCGGCGGACTTTGCAGGTTCATTTCCCTAGACAAGGCTACAGAAAGCCGCTATCAGCTTGAGCCAGCCGATGATTCAGGACTAAACGCGGAGAAGATCTTTGATGCTCGCTGGGCGCTTGCGCTGCTCAACGAGTTGATGAAACGCTTGCAGGAGAGTTACGCGGATGAAGGGCAAAAGTTTGACGTCCTTAAGGTCTTTCTTCTGCCCACAGGTCCCGCGCCTTCCTATGAAAATGCGGCCGTGAAGCTTGGGCTGAGCGTTCCAGCGGTCAAGACTTCGATCCACCGGTTGCGCCAGGAATACAAGGCGCTTTTGCGGCGCGAAGTGGCTCGTACGGTCTCGGATCCGGCCGAGGTCGACGAAGAGATCCGTTACCTTTGCGAAGTCGTGGTGGCGGCCGGCGGCCAAATATGAGTTTCGAGCAAAGCGAAGTCACAAAGGGCGCTGAATCAAAAGCTTCTTGTTCGGTCTGTGGAACCAAATTGCCGGCCAATAGTCCTGGCGGGATGTGCCCGGTGTGCCTGCTCCGTGCAGGTGTCGATTCAGAGCCAGGAACTGAGCTCAAGCAAGATTCCCGGGGGCTTAACGACGATAACCAAGCGACGCCTCCAACAACCGAGGAGCGCACATTCGGCCACTACGAAATCCTGGTCCGAGGTGACGGCCGACTCCACGAACTCGGGCGCGGGGCTATGGGCGTCACTTACAAAGCCCTGGACGTAAACCTGCGCTGCCCAGTTGCGCTCAAACTGTTAAACCCTCGTTTTCTCGGAGACGAATCGGTCCGTGCGCGTTTTCTGCGCGAGGCCCGGGTTGCTGCGCGAGTACGTCATCCGAACGTCGCTTCGGTGTTTCACTTTGGTTCGCGCGGGCGGGAATTCTTCTACGCGATGGAGTTCGTTGAGGGCGAGACGCTCGAAGACGTGATCAGACGCTCGGGTCGCCTGGAGGTTAAACTGGCTCTGGAAATTACGGCGCAGGTCACCACCGGTTTGGCTTCAGTGCACAAGCAGAAGTTGGTGCACCGGGATATCAAGCCAAGCAACGTCATGGTGAGCTTCGAGGAGGGCGGCGCTGTAGCCGCGAAAATTATCGACCTTGGGCTGGCGAAAACGATCAATGAACCAGGCACCCAAACCGCAATTTCAATACCTGGGGGCTTTGCGGGAACACCAGAGTTTGCCAGTCCCGAGCAGTTCGCGGGAGTCCCGGTTGACATACGCTCGGATCTGTATTCGCTGGGTGTCACGCTCTGGCGGATGGTGACGGGGAAGACGCCGTTCCAGGGCACGCCTGGTGAAGTGATGCATTGGCATCACCACGCACCGTTACCGCTCGATCAGCTTGAAGGTGTTCCCCAGCCCGTGGTCCTTCTATTTACAGTACTCCTGGAGAAAGACCCCGGGCGGCGCTTTCAGAATCCGGGCGAACTTGAGAGGGCGATACGGACGATAACCGGACTAATCGACGAGGGCGGTAGAATCACCCGTGAAGGCTTGCACCAGATGCCGGCTGGCGCTTCGGGAGCCCGAACTCGCAGACCACCGTCGGGACCGGGACCGAAGAAAATTTCAATCGCGAGGTTACCCGTTACAGGCAGTGATCTTTTTGGTCGAGAGGAGGATATCGCTTTCCTGGATGATGCATGGGCAAACAAAGACGCCAACGTCGTTACGATCGCCGCATGGGCCGGTGTTGGGAAGTCGACTCTCGTCAACCATTGGCTCCGACGAATGGCTACTGAACGGTATCGCTCTGCACAACTCGTTTTTGGCTGGTCCTTCTACAGACAGGGAAGCAGTGGGGAGACTTCGTCCGCAGATGAATTTCTTGACGTTGCTCTCAGTTGGTTCGGTGATCCTGATCCACGGCTCGGAACGGGATGGGAGAAAGGCGAAAGATTGGCCAAGCTCGTCGCGCATCGCCGAACGTTATTGGTGCTGGACGGCCTGGAACCCCTCCAAAATCCGCCTGGTCCGCAAGAAGGACGGTTGCGTGAGCCTTCCGTCCAGGCGCTCCTGCGTGAACTCGCCGCCTTCAATACGGGGCTTTGCGTGATTACCACGCGGATGCCGGTCGCTGATATTGCAGATCACGAGCACACCTCGGCCCTGCGTTGTGACCTGGAACAACTATCCAGCGAAGCCGGTGCGAAGCTGCTTCGAGCGCTGGGGGTCAAGGGGAATGAGGCGCAGCTACGAACTGCCAGCGAGGAGTTCAGTGGCCATTGTCTGGCTCTTACGCTTTTAGGCAGTTATTTGACAGACGCTTACCATGGAGACGTTAGTCGCCGCGAAGATGTATCAGCCCGCCTTGCTCACGACCCACGACAGGGAGCCCATGCCCGAAAGGTCATGGAATCGTACCAGAGCTGGTTTGGCAAGGGTCCTGTGCTGGCGATCCTTCGGATGTTAGGTCTCTTCGATCGGCCCGCGGACGAGCAGGCGCTTGGAGCCCTGCTGAAATCGCCTGCAATTCCTGGCCTTACAGAGTCACTGACTGATTTGCGCACTGGCGAGTGGCAAACGTTTCTTGCCAAGTTAAGAAGAGCGAGACTCCTCGCCCAAGAAGATCCGCATAATCCTGGGCAACTGGATACGCATCCTCTGGTTCGCGAGTATTTTGGCGAACAGCTTCGGAGTCAACAAACGGATGCTTGGAAGGAATGTAATAGGCGCCTCTTTCACTACTATCGAACGCTTGCGCCACAGCTGCCGAATAGTTTCAGAGAAATGGAGCCACTTTTCTCAGCCGTCATCTGCGGCTGTAGTGCCGGTCTGTATCGAGAAGCGCTGCGTGAAGTCTACATTTCGCGGATTCAGCGGGGAAATGCCTACTTTGCGGGTAAGGTTCTTAGAGCGACGGGGCCACTGCTCTCTGTCTTAGTTCATTTCTTCGAACACGGACGCTGGGGATCACTCGTCGAAGCGGCCATCGAGGGGCAGAGTCTCACTGCGGAAGATCAGCTCTTTATCCTCGCGCAGGCGGCGCTGTATCTAACACCCACACGAGGACTCCAATCACCCGAGGCGCGAATTTGTCACGAGCGCCTAGCGTCCTTGTGTTATTCGCTTGGTCAGCCCCTGCTCCTGTACACAGCGCTGATAGGCCAGTGGCGCTATTCCCTCATGACGGACAAACTGACGGCAGGGATGCAGATTGCCAAGCGAGTTTACTCGTTCGCGCAGGAGCAGGATGACGCTAGGCTAATGATAGGAGCCCATTGCGCTTTAGCAGTCACCTTCTGGTTTTTGGGGGATTTCGAATCCTCGCGGCAACATGCTGTGCGCGGTGCTCAGATCTGGCGCTCGAAAGGCGTGCTATCTCCGGTCGAAGTACCCGTGGCGCACGCCGTCATTTGCCAGTGCCATCAGGCACTATCCGAGTGGCACCTCGGCGAAATCGCCTCCTGCCAACCGACAATGGGGGAAGCGATTGCATTAGCAAAAGAGCTGAATGATTTGCATGCATTAGCGCAGGCGCTATGGTATGCAGCGATTCTCGCCCAATTTGAGCGTAATCCTCCGCAAGTGGAGCGTTACTCGTCGGATTGCATTGAACTGTCAACGCGACACAATTTTGGGCAGTGGCTACTTGGAGGAAACGTACTCAGTGGTTGGGCGCGCAGCACCTCCGGTGATACAGCGCAAGGCATCTGTTGGATCGATGATGCAATACGAAATTATCGGGCGACCGGCGCGGTGCTGGCGATGCCGTATTTTCTAGCATTAAAGGCTGAAGCTTTGCACCTTGCGGGTCGCACCTCCGAAGCTCTTGAGGCAATAAACGAGGCGGAAGCAATGGCCGAAAGATTTGAAGAGGCCTGGTGGTGCGCAGAATTGCACCGGCTCAGGGGTGTATTCCTTGCGGCCATTAGTGCAGACGAGACCCAAATTAAGGCTTCATTCTGTGCCGCCGTTGGTACTGCAAAACAGCAGAAGTCGATTTCGCTAGAGAAACGCGCAGAAGCAACCTACGCGGAATACCGTCTTCAAAAAGCGAGCGCCGCTGGAGGACAAGGATTCCGACTCCCTCTTTGGTAACGGAGATCCCTCGCGGTCTTTCGTAGTTCGAGCCCTTCGAAAGAATTTCCAAAAAGTCTGAAACTCCGAAAGGCAGAATCACGGTGTATGGGGTTGAAGATCGGCAACCCGCAACGACGCGGTGTGCGGCGCTGCTTGGTGTCCTTTGACCGCGGGAGTGTGTTTCCATTATGATCAACCTATGGAGCGATCGCACTATGTGTTCGCGGACCGCGAGGACGAGCAGCATCGTCTCGAGCGACAGGCAGAACTCTTCAATCCGTTGACCGAGCGCGCGTTTCGGGCCGCGGGCCTGGGATCGGGAATGCGGGTGCTCGACCTTGGCTCGGGTGCGGGTGACGTCGCGATGCTAGCCGCACGGCTGGTTGGATCTGATGGCGAGGTGGTCGGCGTCGAGCGCGACCCTGATGCGGTGGCGGCCGCCAAGGCGCGCGTGGAGCGGGCGGGGTTATCTAATGTGCGTTTCGTTCAGGGTGACGTGCAGACGCTCGATGGAATCGAGGGCGGCCTCGACGCCGTCGTCGGCCGTCTGGTGCTGATGCACCTGCGTGATCCAGTCGCTGCACTTGCGCGGGCGGCTCAGCTGCTCCGCCCGGGCGGCTTGGTCTGCGTCCAGGAGGGAGACATGGCTTACGATTGGGCGGAGCCGATGACGCCGCTTTGGCAGCAGGTGCGCGGCTGGTTCCTTGAGACGCTTACGCGGGCGCGCGTCGCGCCGCGGATGGGGCTGTCGCTGTACTCGAGCTTTGTCGCCAGCGGCTTGCCGGCACCCGAGCTGCAGCTGGAGTGCGCAGTAGGCGGTGGCGCCAAGGCTGCTGCTTGGGGCTGGGCCAACGTCGTCCGGGGAGTACTGCCGCTGATGGAGCGGCTTGGGGTGACAACGACCGCTGACCTGCAGCCTGACACGCTCGCCGAGCGCCTATTACGTGACGTACTTGCTGCCGACGGGATCGTGATCGGGCCGCCGCTCGTTGGCGCGTGGGTGCACACAGCCGCCTAGGTCCACGCGGAACGGACGTCTCATCCGTCAGGCGCCGCGGTGCATAGCCAATAGCCAATAGCAAAGCGCCGATGCGCTCGGCCATTTTTTGCTATTTGCGGTTTGCTGTCTTCTATGCTCACCGAAAGCTCCGGCGGTCGATGAGCGTCAACACAGGCAAGACACCCTCCCGCTCTGCGATCCTGCAGATTTGGCGCCCATTCGCGAGCTGGCGCTTTCTTACTGCCGCCCTTCAAAAGAATTTCCAAAAAGTCTGAAACTCCGGAAGGCAGAATCGCGGTGTATGGGGTTGAAAATCGGGAATCGCCAAGGAAAAAACTGAAGCCGAATCGAACGAAACAAAACAACTAAAAAGCGGAAAAATGGAGAGAAAAGTATGTCACAAGTTATAGGGAACGATCCAAAGGTAGATGGCGTTGTCGGTATCGCCCATGCCCAATCAAGGTCCGGTGTGCTCGGGATCTCGAATGGCGCGTTTGGCGCTGGCGTGACCGGGACGAGTTCTATCTCCCACGGCGTGCACGGAGTAAATGGTAACGGCGCGAGCAACCATCCTACTGTCGGAACTGGATTATACGGCGAAACCGAATTCGGCTTTGGCGTTTACGGGGCCAGCGTTGCCAATGACGCCATACACGGCGAGAGCACGAACGGCGTCGGCGTGTTTGCTAGTGGAGCCGGAGGAGGGGTGATTGGGCAGAGCACCGGTGGCCCTGGCGTACATGGTAAGACCAGCAGTAATAAAGATAGCGCAGTCTTCGCGGAGCACACTGGGCAAGGCATCGGCGTGTTTGCCACTGGCGGAACAACGGGGGTGTTCGGGCAGGCCACGAGCGGTCCTGGCGTGCATGGCAAGACCAGCAGTGATAAAGATAGCGCGGTGTTCGCTGAGCACACCGGGAAAGGCGTCGCTGTGTTTGGCGTTAGCGCTAATGGATTCGCGGGATTTTTCCAAGGAAATACTCACACAACTGGAAGCCACACCGTCGACGTCGACATCTTATTAAAGGGGGCAGACTGTGCCGAGCACTTTGACGTGTCCTCGTTGACTGAGTCCGAGCCCGGAACCGTCATGGTGGTCAACGACGACGGACGCCTCGAACCAAGCAGGCGAGCCTACGATAAGCGAGTCGTAGGGGTAGTGTCGGGTGCCGGTGATTTCAAACCGGGCATCGTTCTGGATAAGCGGCAAGCGCAGAGTAATCGGATGCCCATCGCTTTGCTGGGTAAAGTTTATTGCAAAGTAGATGCACGGCACGCGGCGGTTGATGTTGGTGATCTGCTGTCCGCTTCGCCAACACCGGGCCACGCCATGAAGGCGGCCGATCCACTCCAGGCCTTTGGGTCGGTGATAGGTAAAGCTTTGCGTCCGCTTAAGGCTGGCAAAGGCCTTATTCCCATTCTGATAGCTTTGCAGTGAAAGGGGCACACTATGGATACCTCATTCGGCGTGAGATCTTTTTTTCCTGGCGCCAACAATGGCCTTCGTCAATTCCTGACGAGGTTTAAGCTTAATCCTCCGGTAAGCTTGCGAACGCTCGTCGCGAACGCCGCGATCGCTCAGAGGTACGAGGAACTGGGCCATTACAAAGGCCCGTTCGGTGTCGCACTGTCTTCCGTCCAGGCCGACAGCCCGAAGTCGTTCGTGCAATCCTTTGAAGGTGGGAAGCTCCATTTCAGTGACGGACAAGTCAGCGCCAGCAACCAGAGCTTCATCACGATTTCCTACCAGGGTGCGCATTGTTTCGGCAATCCAAAGTTTCCCAGGAGCCACAGCGGATACGTGATTGCAATTATCTATGTAGCGAACAAGAAAGATAAGGCCGTCGTCGTGAAACTTCCCGATGATCAGGGAGGCGGCACGTACGACGGTTGGGACGAGGGCGTCGACGAAACACAGGGTCAAGGGATCGTCTTCGGCGGCAC
>JBAUZZ010000393.1:0-11136 GCA_049585495.1 Chthoniobacterales bacterium
GCTGTTTAGTCTGGCACGAAGACTCGGATATACGGTTCGTCTGGAACATATCGCGTTCGGCAACATTCTGGGCGAGGACCGGAAGCTGATGCGGACACGCTCAGGCGAGTCGGTTCCGCTGGAAGAACTCCTAAATGAAGGAGTAGTGCGGGCCGCAGCGTTGGTTCGCGAGAAAAATCCGCAGCTTTCGACCGAGGACCAAACCGCGATTGGTCGCATCGTTGGTCTCGGGGCTGTCAAGTACGCCGAGTTATCCCAGCATCGGCTCACAGACTACGTTTTTGCCTGGGACAAATTACTCTCGCTCCAGGGAAACACCGCGCCCTACTTGCAGAATGCCTATGTGCGCAGCCGATCAATTTTCAGAAGGCTGGACCAGCCATTCAAAATGCCGGAAGCATTAAGACTCGACGAGGAAGCAGAGCAGGCATTGGCAAAAAGGCTCTTGCAATTTGCCGAGGTCGTCCCAACGATCCTGGACGGGTTTAAGCCAAACCTTCTCGCCAATTACCTCTACGAACTTGCGGCAGAGTTTCACGGATTCTACGAGGCTTGCCCAGTCTTGGCTGCGGAAGGTCCTTCCCGAGGCACGCGGCTTGTCCTCTGTGATGTGTTCTCCCGGGTTCTGCGAAAGGGCCTGCAGCTCCTTGGAATTCAGGTACCGGAACGGATGTAGGAATTTGTAGGGCGCCTGGCTCAGGCGCCGAGGATCGGCATGCGGATAATTTTCGAGAATTCTGCTGCGTGAGCCTGCATGGCTCACAAATCTCTAAGGGCGTGTACTGCTACCTCCGAAATTCGTTGTTTTTCGGGAGGATTTCGTAGGGAAAAGGCCACCTGTTAGCGCGTCAGACATTGACGGGCCTGGAGGATGCCAATGCGGCTCTCCGGAAGGCCCGCCCTACCCATGCCGAGCCACGGAAAATGTCGGTGGTAGGGCGAAGCTCCTGCTGAGCCGCTGAAAAAAGCGTGCCTATACAGGCTGGGCGCCCTACAGAACGTTGAACTTCGCACCCCCCCTCTTCACCGATTGTAAACCGGAGCTAAATCGTCTTTATTACCGCCAACATGGCCGAGCACGGAAAGCATATCCGCAGTGGGTTTGATACTGCACTGGGTTCCCTTCGAAACGACGTGCTGATGATGTCGAGTCTTACGGAACGCCTGTTAGAGAACGCAATCCAGGGACTACTGAAGCGCGATAGCGACCTGTGCAATCTGACGATTGCGGACGACGAGGAAATCGATCTGCTCGAAAAGCAGGTGGACCGCGAGGGGATCGAGCTCCTAATTCGTTTCCAGCCCGTCGCCTCGGACATGCGCCAGGTGATCTCGATGATGAAGTTGAGCGCGAACCTCGAGCGAATCGCGGATCAATCGGTTGTGATGGCGCGGCGCGCGAAAAAGCTGAACCAGGAATCCGCCGTTCCAGAGGTCGCTCTGGTTGAATCGTTATATCAAGAGGCGGTTGGGATTTTCCGCGATAGCCTCCGCGCGTTCGTTGACGGTGATGTCGCACTCGCCCTGCAGTTGAAGCCGCGGGACCGACATTTGGACGCTCTGAACGCGGACTTAAATGAAAGGTTAACGGAACGGATGGCTGCCGATCCTGAGCGAGTCCGTATTTTCATGCACATCATCTTTATCGCACGGGCTCTCGAGCGGATTGGCGACCACGCTACCAGCATTGCCGAGGACGCATTTTGGGTGGAACAGGCGGAAGATATTCGACATACCTACGCCCCAAAGAAGGAAGAGTAGCTGTTTTGGCGCTCGAACCGTCTCGAAACCCATGACTATGTTCCAGTCGAAAAACTCGTCAAAGAAAACCGCAGTGGTCACGGGCGGCGCAGGATTTCTTGGCTCCCACCTTTGTGATCGCCTGATTTCAGAGGGATTCCGCGTCATCGCCATTGACAACTTCATTACCGGCGGCTCTGACAACATTGAGCATCTCGCGGGGAATCCCGATTTCCGATTCATTCGCCACGACGTTTCCGAGTTTATCTTTGTTCCCGGCCCGGTGGATTTCGTCTTTCACTTCGCGTCTCCGGCCAGCCCGATCGATTACCTCGAACATCCGATTCCTACGCTTAAGGTCGGCGCCCTTGGGACCCACAACACTCTCGGGCTTGCCAAGGATAAGGGAGCTGCGTTCTGCCTGGCGTCGACCTCAGAATGCTATGGTGATCCGCAAGTTCATCCGCAAAACGAGGACTACTGGGGAAATGTGAATCCGATCGGCCCGCGGGGCGTCTATGATGAAGCTAAGCGATTCGCTGAGGCGATGACCATGGCCTACCATCGCTATCACCGCATGGACACGAAGATTGTCCGCATTTTCAATACTTATGGGCCGAGGATGCGCCTTCGTGATGGACGTGTTGTACCGGCATTCATTAGCCAGGCACTGAATCGGGAGCCGCTCACAGTCTTTGGAGACGGCAGTCAGACTCGGAGCTTCTGCTACGTTTCGGATCTGATCGACGGAATATTTCGACTGGCGATGAGCGGTCACCACGGTCCGGTTAATCTTGGGAATCCGCAGGAAATGACCATCAAACAGTTTGCGGAAAAGATCCTGGAGATCACCGGGGCGAAATTGGAAATTTCTTATAAGCCGTTACCAGTGGATGATCCCAAAGTACGCCAACCAGATATTACTCGTGCCCGCAAACTCCTGAGCTGGGAGCCGAAGATCGCGTTCGAGGATGGTATCCGGAAGACGATCGACTATTTTAGGCCCCGGCTCGGGAAATAGGTTTGAGTTGCGAGTTTTAAGTTCCGGGTTTCGTGTTCCAAGTTTTGAGTTTTGGGTTCCGGGTTTTGAGTTCCGCGACTTCTGCCTACCGCTGCCCTGCTGTACCCAAAACTCAAAACCCAAAACCCGGAACCCGGAACCCGCAACCCTTCTCCCAATGCCGGCAATCGGAATAACAGGTGGCGTAGCAACGGGGAAAACGACGGTGGCTCGCGCCTTGTTCGACCTCTTGAAGGGAGAACTTCGCATTTCGCTTTTCAGTGCAGATTTCGAAGCCAAGAGATTGACGGAAATGGATTTCGCTGTACAAGAGGAGATCAGGTCAGCATTCGGAGATCGGGTATTTGATCCCGATGGCAATCTCGCCCGAAATCGGCTGCGAGAGCTGGTATTCCAGGAGGCCAAAGCTCGCAAAACGCTCGAGGACATCCTGCACCCCCGGATTCGGCGGGCCTGGATTGAACAGGTGCGAAGTGAGCAGTTGCTGCTTGCTGAGATACCGTTGTTGTACGAAACCGCGGCCGAAAGGAATTTTGACTTAATAATTGTAAGTGCCTGCAGTCGCAAATCTCAAACCGAGCGGCTGGTCGGCGGCCGGAATCTGTCTGAAGCCTTGGCAGAACAAGTGATTAGTGCCCAGATGGCTTTAGAAACCAAGATTCAGCGTGCTGATCGGGTGGTGTGGACCGATTGCCCGCGCAGCATCGCGGCGCTGCAAGTTAATCGAATAGCTCGTGAAATAATTGATCGTTATGGAGGATCAGCGAACTGAACCGGCAACTCTTCCCGGTTCAGCACATTTGTCGGAGAACGGCACCACCCTGGACCTGGAGGAGTTGCACAGTCTGAAGCATCCGGAGCTCTTGGACTTAGCCAAGGAATTCTCGCTCCGGGTATCGCACGAGCGGACCCGCCATCAGCTGGCCTTTGACCTGCTGAAGGCGTATGCCGGGCGCGGCGTCACGCTGGTGGCCGAGGGCATGGTCGAGCTCTCAAATGAAAGCTACGGTTTTCTGCGCTGGGAACGCTATAACTTCGTTCCCTGCCCGGAGGATGCTTATGTGTCAGCGGGTCTTCTAAAAAAGTACGGACTTCGACCCGGTCACAAGGTTCGCGGAATCCTCCGAGCTCCTCGCGACAAGGAAAAGTTCATGGCTTTGGAGCAGGTCCTTTCGATCGAAGGCATCCCGCTGGGTCAATGGGTAGAGCCGAAACACTTTGATCAATCAACCGCCCTTTTCCCGGACCGGCGAATTCTGCTCGAGAACCAGAAGACAAAGAGCGTGAGTGCCAGAGCGGTGGACCTGATCGCGCCGCTCGGCCGGGGGCAGCGCGGGCTCATCGTTGCTGCACCGAGGACCGGTAAGACTATTCTGTTGAAGGAAATAGCATTAGCAATCCGGGCAAATTCGCCTGATATCCATTTAATCCTCCTTTTGGTTGACGAGCGTCCGGAAGAGGTCACCGATCTGCGCCGATGCTTGGACTGTGAGATCTTCAGCTCCACTTTTGATGAGTCGCCCACGCGCCATGTGCAAGTCGCAGAGTTGGTCAGCGAGCGCGCCAAGCGGCTGGTCGAACTCAAGAAAGATGTTGTGATTTTGCTCGATAGTATCACCCGTCTGGCGCGTGGTTACAACGCTCTCCAACCGGGGAAAGGGCGGATTATGTCCGGTGGAGTGGAAGCGAAGGCGCTCTTGAAGCCCAAGAAGTTTTTCGGCGCGGCGCGGAACGTTGAAGAGGGCGGAAGCCTGACCATCCTGGCTTCGGCTTTGATCGAGACCGAAAGTCGAATGGATGAAGTCATTTTCGAAGAATTCAAAGGAACCGGAAACATGGAACTTCATCTGGATCGGACGTTGGTTGAGAAACGCATCTATCCCGCGATCCATATCCTGAAGTCGGCGACGCGTCGGGATGATCTGCTATATCATCCCGAAGAATTTCAGCGAGTGACGCTTCTGCGGAAGAAACTGGCCCAACTGCCGGCGATTGAGGCGATGGAGGTGCTTTTGCAGACACTGAAGGCAACCAAAAGCAACGCGGAGCTACTGCTCACCGCGCTCCGTTAGGGATGGCAGCGGCGGAAGTTGTCATCCTGAAGACGGATCGGGAACTCGACGAATGGTGCGATGCTCTCGCGGCTTTCGGTTCTGTCGCCGTTGATACAGAGGGTGACAGTCTTCATTGCTACTTTGAGAAGCTCTGCCTCATTCAGATTACGATTCCAGGCCGTAACGTCCTCATCGATCCACTCGAACGAATGGATTTCTCGCGCCTGAACCGGGTATTACACGAACGGACCACGGTTTTCCACGGGTGCGACTACGACCTTCGGATGCTGCGGCGGGCTACTGGCTTTATTGCCGGAACCATCTTCGATACTTATCTGGCCGCGCGAATCGCCGGCTTGAGAGAGGTCGGGCTAGCGTCGCTGGTAAAGCAATTCTTCGGCATCGATCTGCCAAAATCGTCGCAAAAAGCGAATTGGGCCCGGCGCCCATTAACTCCAGCAATGATTGCCTACGCTGTAAATGATACAAAGCACCTCCTAGATCTCGCTGATCAGCTTGGAGCGATGTTGCGGGGGAAGGGTCGCTGGAGTTGGTTCGAGGAAACCTGCCAGCGAGCCGTGGCCGCCGCCGCCGAAGATCGAGAGCGGGACCCAGAACGAGCCTGGCAAATCTCAGGGAGCGCCGTCCTCCGCGGTCAGGCGTTGGCTATTTTGCGGGCACTCTGGCATTGGCGCGAATTTGAAGCGCAACAGGTCGACCGACCAGCTTTCCAGATTTTGCGAAACGACGAGTTGGTCGGCATTGCTAAGAACGCTACCAATACCCACTTCCAGATCCCATCAAATCTGCCGAGTGGGCGACGGAAGAGGTTCCAGTCGGCGCTTCAGAGAGCCTTGGACCTGGCGGAGTCGGAGTGGCCTCAACGGGTCCGTTCTCAGCGATCCAGGCCTACGAGCGAACAGGAAAAATGTTTTGAGGAATTGAAAGTCCGGCGCGATCGAATCGCCGCGGAACTGGAGCTTGATGCCGGCGTCATTGCGCCGCGCCAAGCGCTGGAACGAGTTGCGCGTGCACCGGAATCGGCTCACACGGTGTTCATGTGCTGGCAGCGCAAGTTGCTTGGCCTGTAAAAAGCTCTGCTTTGAATCCAACCGCTTTTGGCGAACGCCGGGCCAAGGTGCTCGCCCGCATCCGCCTAAGGCGGAAGCGTTGCGGGTGGGGAAACTTGGCCCTACCCGATCTCGGGCCCAGCGTGTTGCCCGCAAAAGCTTCAGTTTTCGGCTGGCATTCGGGGGCGATCTGGATAATGCTTTCGTTTTAAGCCATGAAACACTTCGGTAGCAGCCAATCACGCGTTGCTTCTTTCGCAGGGTTTGTGGCCTACTTTTTCGGTTATTGGCGCTCAATCTAAGCGTCTGACCCATCCGCTCACGCCTCCGGACGTATTTCAGGTCAGATGTTGGATCCACTCCAAAGCAATGCAGACAACTCTCCCTCCTTTTTTTTCACCCGCTCCGGGTTTTTCCCGGCTGGCGCATCCTGATCAGAAAAGAAGTTGCGAGGGATCAACTCCTCATTTAACAGCCAACTCACTAGCGATGATCATTATTACCCGTCCGGATGCTTCCGAGGAGCAGATCGAATATATTGTGTCTCGGATTCGCTCTTGGGGCCTCAAGGCCGAAGTCAGTCGCGGCGAGATGCGCGTCGTGATCGGCGTTATTGGACCAGAGGACAAGATCCGCGAAAAGCCGCTCGGCGCGTTCCCGGGAGTAGAATCCGTCACGCCCGTTCTAAAGCCATATAAGCTGGTATGTTACGAATTTCGCGGCACACCTTCTCAAATCAAGATCGGAGATGTCACAGTAGGCACTAAGGAAGTTGTAGTAATGGCTGGTCCGTGTTCGGTCGAGAGCGAGGAGCAGATCACATCGATCGCGCGGTCTGTCCAAAACGCCGGCGCAAAAATTCTCCGCGGGGGGGCTTTCAAGCCCCGGACCTCCCCCTACAGTTTCCAGGGACTGGGCAAAGTGGGTCTCCAGTTGCTTGCGGAAGCAAGGAACCTGACCGGTATGCCCGTTATCACCGAGGTGATGGACACAAAAGAGCTGGAGCTCGTAGCGGAGTACGCTGATTGTCTTCAGGTAGGTGCGCGCAACATGCAGAACTTTTCGCTCCTTCGCGAGGTCGGGCGCACTAAGCTTCCAGTGATGCTGAAACGCGGGATGTCCGCGACGATCAAAGATCTCTTGATGAGCGCGGAATACATTCTGAGTGAAGGTAACTTCAACGTTTTGCTCTGCGAGCGCGGAATTCGTACATTTGAAACCATGACCCGCAACACCTTGGATCTCAACGCCGTACCCGTCTTGAAATCGGAGACGCATCTTCCTGTCGTCGTTGATCCGACTCACGGCGTCGGAGTACGGCAGCATATTCCAGCCATGGCTCTGGCAGCAGTTGCGGCGGGGGCGGACTCGATCATGGTGGAGGTGCACAATGCTCCGGAACAAGCAAAAAGCGACGGTGAACAATCGCTTCTGCCGAAGGGGTTCGAAGAACTGGTGCACCGCATTCGCAGCGTTGCAGAGGCGGTCGGCCGGAGCGTGTAAAAGCGCCGGGAATACCGAGAGCGTAATGAGCAACCAGTTTTCTTCTGAATCCTGCGATCGTTGGCCTCGATGGTGGCATCTCCGGATCATAAAAAACACGCTGGTTTTCCTGGGTCTAGCTTGCTTGACCGTGGGTGGACGTGCGGAACCAAAGAGTTTGGAAGCCGTGGTTGAACGGGCGAATCAGGCGTTGAGCCAGGGAAAATTAGACGAGGCCGAAAAACAGACCGATGCAGCGCAAAAGTTGTATTCCGACAAGCCCGAAGTATTGAATTTGCGGGGCGCGATTTTGATTAAGCGGGGGCGCTTCGATCAAGCGGCAGAGCAGTTTGCCAGGGCGCTCCAGTTGGATCCCGCATTTTATCCTGCGAAGTATAACCTGGCCCAGGTCTTGATGCTGGAAAATAAGCTAGACGCTGCCCAGACAAGATTTCAGGAACTGCAGGCAGTCGATCCAAACTCCGAACTGCTCCAGTTCAAAGTCGTACTCTGCCGCGTGCTCGAAGGACAAGAAGACAGATCTTCAGGGCTGATCGATGCCATGAGATTCCCCGGGGAGACGCCCGCTTACTACTATGCGAGGGCGGCCGTGCTACTGAAGAAGGGTCTGGAAAAAGACGCGCATCAATATTTTGCCAACGCCCGCAAGTACTACGCCGACGCGCAGTGCGCCTTCTTTGATCAGGAACTGAAACAGGTAGGACTGTTGACCACGGTCCCCAAGGTGTCTCCGACGCCGGGAAAGAACCCATGAGCAAGGTTCCAGGATAATCTCGTCGCGTCGCCGTTATCGAATGAAACGAAAAGACCGCCTACGACTCATCATCGAAAAACTGCGCCAGGCTTATCCATCGGCGCACTGCGAATTGGAATTCGAAGACCCTTTCCAGCTCCTGGTGGCAACCATTTTATCGGCCCAGTGCACCGACAAGCGAGTCAACATCGTCACGCGCGAATTATTCAAGAAGTATCGGACCGCACAGGATTTCGCGGAAGTTCCGCAACCTGTGCTGGAGGCGGCGATAAAGACGACGGGTTTTTTTCGGAGTAAGGCCAGGAGCCTGCGGACAATGGCGAGGGACCTGGTCGAAAGGCACGCCGGCCAGGTGCCTCGTTCTTTGGCGGAGCTAACCGCGCTCGCCGGGGTAGGAAGAAAAACCGGCAATGTTGTTCTGGGGAACGCCTATCAGATAAATGAAGGGATTGTTGTCGATACCCACGTCGCCAGACTTACACGCCGGTTGAAACTCACGTCCAAGGGTGATCCCGAAAAGATTGAAGCGGATCTTATGCGGATAGTTCCAAAAGCGGAGTGGACAAATTTCAGCAAC
Organism: Chthoniobacterales bacterium; assembly: GCA_049585495.1. Lineage (GTDB taxonomy): Bacteria > Verrucomicrobiota > Verrucomicrobiia > Chthoniobacterales > JAFAMB01 > JBAUZZ01. Next base: position 8,720 of record JBAUZZ010000393.1, read on the forward strand.
TGGCTGATCTGGCACGGCCGGCGCCGATGTTACGCGCGAAATCCCGATTGTGCCAATTGTGAGCTCGGCGCCCTGTGCCCGAGCAATGGCAAGGTGTAGAGAAAGTGGCAGGGTGGAGGCAGTGTCAGTGTCAGTGTCAGTGTCAGGTGTCTCGGCCTCGTGATGGCTCGAAAAAAACTGGTGGGCTCGCGGATTGGGACGGTGTCCCAGCATTTCGCCGATCGCGACCTGATTCTGTGAGCAAACGAACTGACACCGACATTAACAACTGGCACTGCTTTGGAAAAGCTGGAGCTTTTACTTACCCTTGACTAAGTTGCAAACGCAATGACAGCTCAGATACTCGAAGGAAAGCTCGGTGTCGTTTTTGGCGTAGCGAACAAGCGCAGCATCGCGTGGGCCATTGCCCAGGCCTGGGCTGCCGCCGGCGCCAAGCTGATTTTCAATTATCAGGGCGAACGACTCAAAGAGAATGTAGAAGAACTAGCTGGGACGTTTGGGCCAGGCGTGCCGATCTACCCCTGTGACGTGGCTAGCGACGTGGAAATCACGGACTTTTTCCGTCATGTCCGCACCCATACCGACCGGGTGGATTTGCTCTTGCACTCCGTTGCCTACGCGCCCCGCGAAGCTTTGGAGGGCGAATTTCTCAGCACTACGCGAGAGGCCTTCCTGACGGCCCACAACATCAGTGCCTATTCTTTGCTTGGGCTGGCGAGAGAAGCTGCGCCCTTAATGTCGGCGGGGGGCAGCATTCTCACCATGACCTACCACGGCTCTACGAAGGTCGTCCCCCATTACAATGTCATGGGCGTCGCCAAGGCCAGCTTGGAGGCGACGACCCGCTACCTCGCTTACGATCTGGGACCGAAAAAGATTCGAGTGAATTGCATCAGTGCGGGTCCGGTGCAGACGTTGGCGGCCCGGGGGATTGCCGGATTTAGTGCCATGCTCAAGCACTATCAGGAACACGCCCCCCTCAAGCGAAGTTGCGATCCGGCGGAGCTCGGACAAACCGGGGTCTTTCTCGCCAGTGATGGCGCTGCCGCAATCACCGGTCAAGTCATCTATGTCGATGGCGGGTATCAGATCATGGGGATGTGAACTGAGTGTGAGTGCGAGTGTGAGTGTGAGTGCGAGTGTGAGTGCGAGTGTGAGTGCGAGTGTGAGTGTGAGTGTGAGTGTGAGTGCGAGTGTGAGTGCGATTACGGTCAATAAGCGACCATTCGTGGTTTTTCTATCGCGTTTGGTTAAAGTAGGCAGGTTATGTGGCCTTCCACAGGCCTTGACGGTCCCTGGCAGTCCGACACCTCTACTGAAACCGACACCGCCTTTTAACCCATGCCTCAATACGGAATTCACGCATTCACCTTGAACGGATTTTGGGATAACCAGATTGCTCCGAAGGTTATCGCCGAAGCTGCGGAACTTGGTTTTGACTCTCTTGAAATCCCGGTTCTCAAACCCGATGAACTTGATTCCAACGTTGTTGCTAAAGCGCTCGCGCAAAATGGAATTACGGGGGTTGCCTCGCTATGTCTCCCAAAGGATGCGCACTTGCCCTTTAACCCGACGGGCGCGCTCCTGTTTTTGAAAAAAGCGGTTGACCGTGTTTCGGACTTCGGGGGAAAGCAGCTTCTGGGCTGCCTCTATTGCAACCTCGGAACGCTGACCAAAGCTCCTCCGACGGCGGACGAGTTAGCGAAATGTGCTGAGGTGCTTGCCGAGCTCAGGAGCTATGCCGGTCCAAAGGGAGTTACTCTCGGGATCGAGCCGGTGAACCGGTACGAAACCTATCTCTGCAACACGGGCGCCGACGCGACGAGCTTGATTCGGGCGATCGGCGCCGATGACATGGTGATCCACTTCGATACCTATCACATGAACATCGAGGAGGACAGCTTCAGCGCGCCACTCCAGAAGGCCGGGAAACTTGCTGGCTACATCCATATGTCGGAAAGCCATCGCGGCTTGCCCGGAGAAGGCACGGTCGATTGGGACGCCGTTTTTGTCGGTCTGAAAGCGGCAAATTACAGCGGGCCACTTGTTCTCGAAGCCTTTGCTGCGATCAATCCCGACCTGATCGGAGCAACTTGCCTCTGGAGGAAGAGCAGATACCAGCCCCGCGAACTGGCGGTGAAAGGTCTGCAGTTCCTCAAGGACAAGGTTGCCGAGCACGGGTTGTAAGCCAGATATGGTGAGAAGTGAGAGTGTGAGAAGTGAGAGTGTGAGAGGTGAGAAGTGAGAAGTGAGAAGTGAGAGGAAACGGCATTCTTAAGCGCGAAGTCTGGTTGGGGTGTCTTCGATCTTGCGGACAGGTGTAAGCTAAGCCTGAGGCCGTGGAAAAGAAGAATCAGAAACCAAGGAGTAAATTTGGCCGACGCTTTGACGAAGAGTTTAAGCGTGACGCCGTTAGC
>JBAUZZ010000394.1:0-7912 GCA_049585495.1 Chthoniobacterales bacterium
TCATAAATCACTTTGCCGCTCTCGTCCCTCGGGTCTTGCTCGTCTCCAGGTTGAAAGGCAAACGGGGTGTGGATTAAATAGAGGTCGACGTAGTCGAGTTGAAGTCGCTTTAGACTCGCCTCGAAAGCGGGTTTGACACGTTCAGGACGGTGGTTGTTGTTCCAGAGTTTCGTGGCAATAAACACGTCTTCTCGCTTGATCTTCCCCTCCATGAACACCTCCTGCATGGCTTCGCCTACCTCTTTTTCATTTCGGTATCGTTCTGAGGAATCGAATTGACGAAATCCTGCTTCCAGCGCGACCGTGGTCGCCTTTTTGGTGTCGATGGGGTCGGGAATGAGCGTGCCAAAACCGAGCGCGGGGATCACTCCGGATCCATTCGTGAGGGGTATCTTCGTATAGCGAAGGTTGGCGCGTTCTGCTGTCGTTTCCATACACGCCAGCCTACTCCGGAATCCTCGCATTTTCTAGGTAACTCCGCGCGCCGTGCGAAATTGCCACCGAGACGGTCTGACCTATTCGCAGCTCTATTGGCGCCGAATTGTCAACCTGAATACGCACGGGAAACCTCTGGGGCAGGCGAACCCAATCGATGGTCGGACTGACCGAGGGCAGCAAGGACCCAAGTCCCCTTCACAAGCTGGCTAACGGTGATGGTTCGAAGGTTGTTTTTCCCAAAAACTAAGCGGGAGCTACATACCGCGGGAATGGCTGGAGTGTCTCGCTGCAGGCAAAGATCTTGTCCCCCCGTCCGCATCCTGATATGAAGCGCTAACCGCCGCATGAGTTCAGAGGTTCACGTCGCGGTGAGTGTACGGTGAGCGGGCTTCAACTGAAATACCAGGGAGAGAAACCCAAATGATACGGAAGAATATTTGCACGTCTGCACTTGCCGTCCTAATTGCCTTAGCCGCTGGCGGCGCGTTCGCGCAGGATAACCAGGCGCTGATCGATGCCTTGGTGCGAAAAGGCATTTTGACCCAGAAGGAAAACGAGAAGATTCAGCAGGAAGTCTTGAAGAATCCCGCTGTGTCGGAACAGGCCCAGAGCCCGATCAAGCTGGCCCCCTGGATCAAGGAACTGAAGCTGAGTGGCGATCTGCGACTAAGGTACCAATATGATACAGCTCAACTCATAGGACATTAGGGGCATCGTAGAACTAGTGCACCCAACACTACCCGCCGCTAGTGCGGAGCTCTCCAAGCGGAGGCTAGCATGAGCCCGAGCGTGGCGGCCAGGAGGAGCCGTGCAGTTGTTCCGACAGCAGACCCGGCCAGCTTCATCGCGGTCGGAATCACACCGGGCGATGATTGGGCGACCGAGAGGGAAGGTCTTGCCGTAGCGATAGGATCATAGCCCATGATTTCTTGGCCCGGCCAAACAATTATCCATGATCGATCGAAAGACAGCTCTTGCACGGCGCGATCAATGCCCCATCTGCACTTCCGACCACCACCATGGCAGGTGGTAAATCTTCGGCCCATTCGGTGTCCGGATGTGGTACTATGCTGATCTCTTTAAGTTTTTGGCTTGCAATAGGTATACCGGATACTACTTTCTTCTCGGCGCATCCAGGATTATTTGTAGCTTTCGCTACGATGTCGTCTAATGTTTTTTTACAGTAACCGAAATCCTCGCCTAGGATGTCTTTCAGATCCGAACCGAATTTAAAGTGACCACCCTCCGACGTGACATTCTCCTGTAAATGTGAAGACAGTCCCAGGTAACACTTATCGTCAGACCCAATCCCTACTGCGATGACTCCTGCGGTTCTGACACCCATGTTGTTGAAATAATTTGCAACGTCTTCGGCAAACTTATACGTGCGTTCGGTTGGGCCATGATAAGGTCTATAAAATTTCTCTGTAAGTTTCAACGCCGTTTCGAAGCTTATTCGGTTTAACTTTCTGTTTTGTTCTTGTTTTAGTTAGTTGCGCCTGGACTTCGATCAGCAATCGGGCCCAAGCTTTCCCATGTCTCGCATCCGCGAGCCCTGCTTACTAAACTTCAACGAGGGAGACCGTCCGATCCCTCAGAAAAACTTAGGCCACCACGGAGGGCGAGCAAATCGGGTAATCCAATAGAACGGATCGGAATACATCATCGGCGGAGAACCTGCACGTGCTGTTCAGTCTCTAGGATCTGGCGCATTCGCTCTCGATGGCTAGCCCGCTGGCCGGCAACGGCTTTGAATGCGGCCTGCGCCGAAGCGAGCGCCTGTCTGACAATGAGCGCCGTCGCGCTCTTGCCCGACTGGAGATAATTCGCCCGTTCTTGGAGGACGGAGTGCCTTTGACGCGGCTAGCCCGAGAGCGGCAAATCGTCCTTCGCACGGCTCGGCGCTGGGTCGAGCGCTACCGGAAAGATGGTCTCGTCGGTTTGGTTCGCAGAGAAAGGAACGATAAGGACGAACGAAAGTTATAGCCTGAGCTCCAGCAAATCATCGAAGGGTTGGCCTTAAGCACACCAAAGCTGTCGGCCGCCGCAGCGCACCAGGCCCGGAGGCCGTGGATGACTATCATTCTCGACGACTATAGCCGCGCAGTGGCGGGATTTATGTTGTCTTTCGCGCCACCATCTGCGATTCAAACAGCGCTGGTCTTGCGCCAAGTTATCTGGCGAAAACCTCAGCCAGGTTGGCATATCTGCGGCATTCCGCAGGTCCTCTACACCGACCAGGGCAGTGACTTCACCTCACAGCACATTGAGCAGGTAGCAGCAGATCTAAGAATTCGCCTCATCTTTTCCACGGTCGGAAAACCGCGCGGGGTCGAGGAAAAATTGAGCGCTTCTTCGCATCGCTCTCGCAGGTTTTCCTCTCGCGACTACAAGGATTTGCGCGGTCCGAGAAAAAAACCGGGCACCCTTACGCTTTCAGAACTGTCCCGCGAGTTAGAAAACTATCTCGTTAACCAATATCTCCTCTCACCTCACAGCACGACTGGTCAGGCTCCTCAGAGAAGGTTCAGATGTGACCCTCTTCGGGACGTACTCAGGAAGAACTGGTTCCGCCTCAAAATTTGCCGCCGATCCGTACCGGACCATACAAGCCGAAACAAGGAACGGTTCTAGAGTCAGATTTCCTTCCACCAAAATTTCCGCAGGCGGACAAGAACGCCGCCGGCTTTCTCCGTCTATTGATCGCCAACCCGACTTGATCCACTCCCTATACGGAACAAAAATAAGGGTTGAGCGCGGAACCGGTCGGCGACGAGCATTGCCGCTGTTAACTGGTGAGAGATAGATTCTATCTCCGAGCTGCTCTAGAAGCTGCGATGCGTCGAACGCAAGCATGACTTGAGGCCTTGCTCTGAAAGCGCGAAGATGACGTTCAACTCGTGCGCGATTCGACCAAAGAAAGACGAATCGATTTAGAAAACGGTACCACTCAGATGGTGGCACATTCTTCGGCAGCGCTCGCGCTATCAGGTGCGGCGGCATAGGTTTTTGATCACGGATGATAACACCATTGGCCAGCACGATCGATTCGGGGCGATGTTGGAAGAGAATCGCTTCTCGTTCATTCTCCGGTACTTTGGACAAATCTAAAAGGCGTTCAGTGCTCAATAGGCCGTGTCGGCGAATCGAGGATAAGTTGGCAGGCTCCGCAAGATGGTAAAAATGACGCGGAGCAAAATTGCTAGACCTAAGTACGGTAGGGATGAGCTCCCGCTCATCCGCCAGCTTGCCTATCGAGTGAATGTCATTATCCAATTCGTTTCCCAATTCTTTTCTACATCGTCAGAGAATGCCTGTTCAAAACTGCTCGAATCGGCTGCGACCGCGCCGGCACTGGCACCAACGCCTTGCTATCTCGCCGCTAGGCGCAATTCCCTATCTCTATGGACCGGACAGCTTCGCGCGCCATTGCGAAGCCGCCCAGCAAGCTGGGCTGAATGTCCAGATCCTACGGCGCCAGGCGCTCGCCTTCGACGTCGACACGCCCGATGATTTTGAGCAGATGAAAGACATTGGCCGAGGCCGAATAAGCATGCTGCTGGAAATGGAACGATGATCACGATCAAATCGTTTTAGTTCAGGTTTATATTCTCGAGTCACTACACCTAGTGGGCAACAGCCCGTTTAAGGCGTGCCCCACTCTAAAAGCCGCCTTGAAATCAAATAACGCAGGCAACGACCGGTCCGAAGCGATCGCAGGGGGGTGAGTCTTCTTCAAAACAAATGGGTTGGCGAATCCGAATCTCCGCTTTGGAGCGATACGAAAATATTGGCGGCAGAGTTCATTCCTTCTCGGTGCTACACAAGGGAAGCTGCGACACGACCTAACAGAACTGGATTTCTGACCGTATTTTGCTTCTGATTTATTGCTCGCTCGTTCCTCGCTCTCAAAAATCAAAAACAAAATGCTCAAAAACCAGATTGCAAAACTTATCTCAAATATGTTGCAAAACCTCCTTCTGACGCCGCCAACCAAACAGTCCATGAATCATTCCTTGCCAAAATATCTTCCCCCTTCAAGATTGTCACGAAATGCCTCCAGTATTCCTACACAGAATTTGAGACCGGATTTGTCATCGGGACTGGAACCGAATACTGATCTACCCTTTCTATCAGCTTCCTGTTCTGCGCGGAAAGCGGACCGAGCAACTGCCTCGAGTAGTCGCGAAAATGCTCCACGACCTGCGGATTGAGCGGCTAGTTCTGGCGAGAACCACTAGTTCCTCGGATCTTTCGTTCACAAAGGTCAGCTTTATTAACGGTTAACCTTTCGGACGACTGCGATGTTTGGCCCAGCGAGCCGTAGCGGCTTTGCGGGCGGCTATTTTGCGTTCTTCGGCGCTCCGCGCGGCCGCAGTTGCCTTCCCGCCTTTTGCGCCTCCCTTTATACCTCCTCGTCGCCCCAGCGCAACCGCATGGGGATTCTTCCTCTTCGCCATAACGCTGCCTAATATTTATCTTACACAGAGCGCTGTGAGAAGGAAAAACTCGAAATGCGCAGAGCGGTGTGCGTACTGTATCTGTTGTGCCGGAGTCTAATTCCTATAGCCAAGACGTTGCACTTCAGAACGAATTAGCCCGGCATTTGCTGGAACTATCTTTACTTATCCCATAAGCCCCCAATATTGCTGGACTAAACCAGCGCCAATCTCGGGAACTGCGGAATCGCCGAAAGTTCTTCAAAAGTAGAAGGTTGCGAAAAAATCCTGTGAGAGTTTTGGTGCCTTTGTGGGAATTTAGCCAGAAAGCGAAAACACCATGAATAAGAAAATGAAAATCGTCGTCATTGGCGGCAGCGGGCTCATCGGCAGAAAGCTCGTGAACAACCTTCGGCAGCGCGGCCACGAAGTTGTGGCGGGCTCGCCCTCCACGGGCGTCCACACCATTACAGGAGAAGGTTTGGCTGACACACTGGCCGGAGCAGAGGTCGTAGTCGATGTCGCAAACGCGCCCGTATGGGAGGACAAGGCCGTCCTCGAGTTCTTCGAAACGTCGGGCAGAAACCTCCTCGCTGCAGAAGCAGCTGCAGGTGTCGGACATCACGTGGCGCTGTCAGTTGTTGGCACCGAACGGCTGCTGGCGAGTGGTTATTTCCGTGCAAAAATTGCCCAAGAAAATCTGATCAAGGCCTCAAAGATTCCGTTCACGATCGTCCGCGCCACGCAGTTCTTCGAGTTCGTGGGCGGCATCGCCCAATTCTCCACCGAAGGTGCAACGGTTCGGTTACCATCCGCTCTCATGCAGCCCATCGCGGCGGATGACGTCGCTGCGGCCCTGGCGGATGTCGCAATCGCCGAACCATTAAACGATACGGTCGAGGTAGCCGGTCCCGAACCGGTCAGAATGGACGAGTTGGTCCGGCATTTCTTGAGCGCAAACTGCGACCCACGCAAAGTGATTACGGACGTCCGTGCGCTCTACTACGGCATAGAGGTTAACGATCAGAGTCTCGTCCCTGGAGATAATCCCCGCCTCGGCCCAACGCGCTTCGAGGACTGGCTCAGCCAGTCCATTCCTCAAAAGTAGCTCAGCCAAGCAAGTTGCGACATCTCGACCAAGTAGTCCGTCCCCTGGCGCATCGAAAGAAGCGCTCCGCTAAATTTAGTAGCGGCGCACTAAGCAATGCGCGCTCGATCGACGCTGAGATAAGCTGAGAGTCGCGCGCGGCAAATTTTTTGGCTATACACTCGTCGATATGAAACTCGCTCTCGAGCGAATGTCATACCGGGGTTAACCTTGCCGGTTAGATAGCCCTGGCCGAACGGGCTCCACGGAACGAAGATCGGCAATCGAGCCGCATGGAGTGGAATCATCGATCGTCGCAACCAAACCGCCGCCGATGTTGGTTTGTTAAGGCGTGCCCCTTACTTTAGCTTCTTGCATGTTTTGGATACGATCATTTGTCAATGAATTACACGCATGGCAGTGGCTCGGAATTCTTATCGCGCGGATAGCGGTTGGTCTGCTGTTCTTCCTTTCCGGACGAGGCAAACTGTTTATTCCGGAGCGACGTGAACTGATGCGCCAAACGATGCTGAATGCGCACATTCCTTTTCCGGAGTTCAACACGCTCTTGGTCTCGGCGGTTGAATTTGTCTGTGGCGCACTCCTTGTCCTCGGCGCGCTAACACCCCTTGCTTGTTTGATGCTCGCCGGAGTAATGACTACCGCAATTGGGACTACTGCGATTCGAAATATCAAGGCATCCGCTCCTCTTGAGTGGCTCTCGGAGCTTTTATACCTGCCAGAGATACTCTATCTCGTGATCCTTCTGTTGCTTTTCCTATCGGGACCCGGTTGGTTCAGTGTGGATTCACTAATACTATCTTGAACTCAGCTCTTCGACGCGCGCTCAGGTAGGGCGCGTACCAGTCCCGCCAGTGGTGCTCGGCGTGCGTCTTCTCGTAGTGGTCGTGGTATTTTGCCGTCTCGCGGAGGAGCTCTGCAAGGGTTGCGACGTCCATGGTTCGTGCTCGCGTCAACTTCCATTCACGGCCGGGAAGCCGCGTCTGGATCTCCTGGAAGCCAGCCGTTCCCGTCCGGATCTTCGAACGAGGCAAACGAGTAGTAGGAACGACCTTGCGGATCGCGCCCGCCGACGCGTGAGTTCTCCACGGCGTTGTTGAAGGGGCCGCCGGCGCAATGGAAGACCTCGCTCACGCCGCGGGCGATCAAGTCGTCGCGGACGGCGTCGATGTCGTTCCACAGCGAGGACCAGGCTGTCCGCTGAGCCAGACTTGGCCGACGTGATTCCCTTGCCGAAGATGATCGAGGCTTCCGAGTTGTGCGGCGTCAGCTGCACGACGCGGAAGTCGGCGCCCGTCGCGAAGTCGGCGTCGAGCCGCCAGCCGAGATTCTCGTAGAACGCCTTCGCGCGGTCGACGTCGGAAACGCCGAGCACCACGACTTCGAGCTTCATATCGATCGGTTCAACCTTTGCGATTTTTGTCGTTGCCATAACTCCTCCTATGAATTTCCAGCCATTGTTGAAAAGTAATTCTTGCTACTTTCTTGTCCTCTTGAACGCGAGCATGCCCCGGAAAAACCATGGATGATCCCGATATCGTGCTGGGACTCGCGCTAGCTACTCGCTAAATCGCGTCGCCTCGGAAAACGGAAATTACCTTGTTACCACTAGTGTCTCCCAAATTAGTAAGCATCTCGAGAATGCCTGCGTATCCCCAGGCCGTCCGGAGTAAAGCGCGCACCTAAATCCCCCCATTGAAGGCAATGCCGAGCAAAATGAGAATGGCTACGATTTTGGTTACAGCAGGGTTCACAAATCACTACAAAGGTCCTGATAGTTCTGACGGAGTCGTTGCGTATCGAAGCTCACATTTGGAAGGAGCGGAAACTGAAAAGATCGTCCCGGCAGGCCACCGAAGAGCAATCGAATCGAGTGATGTTGAGTCATGAAGAACTTTCGCTGTTGTTAGGTGGAATAGACCTGACG
>JBAUZZ010000395.1:0-5461 GCA_049585495.1 Chthoniobacterales bacterium
GATGGTTGTCAGCGCCAGTTGCGCCTGTCGGGTGTCGTTCGCAACCCGGGAGATCAAATTTCCCGAGCGCTCCCGGTTAAAGAACTCAAGCGACTGGCTGATAATGTGGCGGTAGAGCTTGCAACGGATGTCTGCGAGGACCCTTAAGCTCACCCAGTTCATGAAATACCCGTTGAGATACGAAAATAGACTCCGCAAGAGGATGGCGAGAGGGATCGCAGCGCAGAAGAGCAGAACCGTCCCCAGGTTACCTGACGCCGCCCGGGGCGGGTGATTGCCAGTCTGCCCGTGAAAGATCTGCTGTTCGACCAGGCGTAAGACCAGTGGTAACAGCCCGCTCGTTATCCCGTACAGTGCTCCAAACACAAGAGCCAGGCCGAATATCCCCCGGTGTGGTCGGAGATACGGAAACAGGTCCCGATACGGTCCGATTGCGATCCGTATAAACTCTCGGGGTGTCAGTCTTTTCTTGGCCATGGATATTTCTGCGCGAGGTCGGGCGGGAATCTCACATCTGGGTGGTGCGGAAAACACCGCCAAAGATCCTCGTTCTGCCGCTACTCCGAAACTTTCAGAAGTTCCTCCATAGCATGGATTACGGTCTCGGTCGACAATTCACTCATCGGGTGCCCCTGCTCTCGCGGCTGGCTTGGCTCATAGGGAAAGCCAAACCCAGCCCGGACTACCCTCGCTGAGCGGTGCCTCGGCGACCAATGGAACGGATTAGTTGGCCCGAACAGGACCAACTCCGGACGCTGGAAGAGTGCAGCGACGTGTGCGGCAGCCGTGTCTACGCCAAGGAAAAGTTGTGTCCGGCTGATCATCGCCGCCGTCATCAGAAAATCGAGCCTCCCCGCCAGGCTGAACGATGGACACGACGTGCCAAGCACGCCCTGGATCTTCCTGACATGCTCGATCTCCTGAGGATCGCTGCCCCCAGTGATGAGGCAAGGTATTTTAAGCGCTTCCGAAACATACTGAATGACCGTACACCATCGCTCCGGCGGCCAGTATTTCTCCGGCCTGGCGGTACCGGGATGGACCACGAAGTAGCGCTCCTGGATCGAGAGTTCCTTGCGAAGCAGATCCGCGGAGCTTAGAACGCTGGGCGGGATGGTCAGCGAAGGCGCCGGTTCCGACTCCAGGCTTCCCAGCGCCCGAACCAGGTCCAGATAATGATCGACCGTATGGCGTTCGCGTACCGGAGACCGAATCAGATCGGTATAGACCCAGGAGCGAACGGCCCGTTTGGCGAGGAAGCTGAAACCGATCCTCCGAGGGGCCTTGGATAGAAAAGCAATAAGAGCCGAACGATCATTGCCAGTGAAGTCCAGGCACAGATCAAAGTCTTGGCGAATAAGTCTGGCCCACAAATTTAACGAGCTATTCCGATTGTAGATCCAGACCTCGTCTACCGAACTGATTGCCGAAACCAGTTCTCTGGAGTACTCGTCGACCAGCAATGTGATTCGCGCGTCGGGAGATAGCTTCCGAAGAGCCGAGAAGGCAGCTGTGCTTAAGATCAGGTCCCCGAGCCGCTTAAGTTGGACTATTAGAATCGACCTCATCAGACCGGTCGAAGGTGACAAAAGATGCTGGCCGAAGCAAGGCAGCGTAATTGTTAGGTTCCAAGTTCCAAGTTCCGAGTTTTGCGAAAGCTCGGCAAGCATTCGCTAGGGCTAAGTTTCACCTTGGCCTGGTATTCGCCAAATGCGGCTGGATTCAGGACGCGACGAAGCGTGTCCCTATCTATCTGACGCTCTGAACTTGGACCCTTGAACTCGGAACTCGGAACTCGGAACTTGGAACCTCATGAATATTTGCCTTGTTCGACGCGGTTTTTCCCGCACGGGTGGCGCGGAAAGCTATTTGCGGCGGCTCGGACGTACCTTCGCTGATCGCGGGCATCGAACGACGCTGTACTCGACGCAGGATTGGCCGCAGGCGGACTGGCCGTATGGGAAGCTGATTCGTTTAAAGGCATCCACCCCGATGCGCTTCGCCCGGATCCTTCAGGAATCGCTCCGGAGCGACGAAGTTGTTTTCAGTCTCGACCGAGTCCTGAAATGTGACTGTTATCGCGCCGGCGACGGAATACACAAAATCTGGCTTGAACGGCGCGCCCAATCCGAGCCTGCCTGGCAGGCATGGTTCCACTTTTTGAACCGCAAGCATCGCGAAATTCTCGAACTTGAACGAGCCCTCCTGCAGGACGGCGGCGCGAAGCAGGTGATCGCCAATTCCCATTTGATAAAAAAAGAAATCGTCAGCGAGTTTAGCTACCGCGAAGACAAGATCACAGTCATCTACAACGGCTTGCCCGATGCTGATTTCAAAAGGAAACCTGGAACGCGCGCCGACTTGCGACGCGACTGGGGTCTTCGGGAAAATGAAATTGCGATCCTGTTTGCCGGATCCGGATGGTCCCGCAAAGGACTTCGGTACCTGATGCAAGCTGTGAGGCAAATTAAGAACCGTAGTTTGCTCCTCCTGGTCGCGGGTTTGGGCAAGAAGCCAGTTCTTTCTTCACCGAAACTTCGATTTTTGGGACCGGTTATCGATATGCCCTCCTTATACGCTGCAGCTGATCTTTTCGTGTTGCCGACGCTCTACGATCCCTTCTCGAACGCCTGCCTGGAGGCCCTCTCATTCGGAGTTCCGGTGATTACGACACGAACTAACGGGTTCTCTGAGATCATCGAGTCCGGCGTTCACGGCCAAGTCATTAGCCGGGGAAACGACGTTGCAGCTTTGCAACAGGCAATCGAGAGCTGGATGGAACCGGATCGACGAACCCGCGCGACCCAACCGTGCATCGATCTTGCTCGAACCTACTCGATGGAGAGGAACGTGGAGCAGACATTAGGAGTTTTGGAGAGACTCCAGACGGAACCTTAACCTTATCGTGGCGTCCTGATTTTGTAGGGCGCCTGGCTCAGGCGGCCTACAGAAAACGCTCCGCCAAATCTGGGACTTTGAAGACGGGTGAACGTGTCTCCTCAGCGCAATCGAGCACGCCCTGAAGCGACACTCGCACTCGCACTCACACTCTCACACTCTCACTCTGACTCCCCTGTGCGCGCCAACCTCCGGTGCATCAGGGTTCGCTTCGGGGCCAAAATAACGAAGAACCACGAGGTCTTCGACATCGCTGGTATTTTCGAAAAGCACGCCGGAGCGCGCGGCTGACTCACAGCAAAATACCTCGTCATCGGTCATTTCGATGAACCGGATCAGCTTCGGGCAATCCAGCCTGAGACTGTTCATCCTCCCGCTGCCCTGGACTACGATTAAGCCGTAGGCGCCCTTGTCTTTGATGGTGCACTTAACACCCGGCTCGATCGTCAGCTCTTTCGCGGTGAAGAGCTGTTCGCCGTTGATCCTTCCATAAACGACCCAGCGATCGACGTATCCCTCGGAATGCGTGGCAGCGACCGGAACCGGTTCGAGATAGTGGTTTCTCTTGAAGTTTGGCTCAACATTGGCGTCCCAATCCAATTCGCTAACAATGAAATCCAGGTCAAAATGCTTGTCCGGCGGGATGTCCTTTACCAGGAGTGCCCGGGGCGTTTCGCGACCCTCGACCAGAGACTGAAACATTGAAAAAACATCCGAACCCCACTGGGGTTCATAGGTGCACAGCGAGCCAGGAGCGTGGAGGAGTCCAGGCCCGATCAGCCAGCCCGAACCTGGCTTGAGCCGGTAGGCTCGAGATAGATCCAGGATTCCATTGTCACCTCTGTTCCAGTTTTCGAGACAACGTTTGACCTCCTCCTTCGTCGTTCCAGGTTCAAGACCCATAAAGGTGTAAGGGAAATTATTGCCGACCGTATTGTGTTGAGCAGGAAAATAGTAGCTCTCTGGCTTTCCTTCCTGACCAACGAGTTTCGCGTGTTCGCGGGACTGATGCATGTGGTGCGGGATCGGTCCCATGTTGTCGAAAAATTTCGAGTAGACCGGCCATTTGCCGTATTTGTTCCAAATTGCCTCTCCAACGATTTGCCCGCCGCACTCCTGAACTACATCGGCCAACGTGAAGCGCTTGTCTTCGAACACGCAATAGCTCAAGCCTTCGTCCGGCGTGCGATTTTCGTTCGCCGCCGGCGTCGTCGAGGCGAACCAACGCTCGTCGATCCCGCCGCGGTCCAGTCCATAAGCGTAGAGGTCGTCTGGATGCAGCTTCAAGCGGCGTCCCGGTTGAAGAAAGGATCGCGGCACCCAACAAGGAGCAAGGCGCAACAGGCCCCCAGTCGTCTCGAGTGCATTCTGAACAAGAGGGCGCAGGTTCGTATCAACGGTTTTGAGCGAGGTGACAGTTTTCATGAATTCTTGCCAGGGGGTGCAGAAAAAATTCGTAGCCCGTGAAGCGGGACCCGTAAATGCGAAACCGACGCACGCAAGAAAATTCAGGGAACGAGCACTGCCTTGATGTCTTGACCCGCGCCGCGAAGCATTCGATGAAACGCTTCGACCCCACGGTGAAGGGGAAAAACTGTGACCCAGGTCGAAACATCAACCTTGGCTTCGATCATCAATCTGACTGCCTCTTGTAATTCTTCCAGTCTGGCTCCGTAGGTGCCGAAGACAGCGCGTTCGGGCAAGGTTAGCTCAAAGGAATCGAGCTCGATCTTGTTTTCGTGAAGCCCGATCCACACCGCCGCACCGCCCGGTCGGGTACATTGCAGGGAAAGACGCTTAGTCTCGGCGCTGCCGAAGGCGTCTACTACGACATCTGCTCCCTCCCCGTCCATTTCTTCCCGACAAATCTCGGCCACATCGTCTGCTGGTGGAGCAATAGCACGCCCGGCGCCAAGGCGGCGCGCCACCGCCGCCCGGTTCTCGTTCGGGTCGCTGACCAGAACCGTGGCACCGTTTACCTGAAAGATTTGTTGGCACATCAAACCGATCGGTCCCGCGCCGATAACCAGAACCCGCTTCGGACCTAAATGCTCGATCAAGTTCCAAACGTGGATGCCGTTCGCCAATGGCTCAGCAAGGCAGGCAGCCTCGGCCGGCAAACCGTTCGGCCAGTCGATCAGGCAGGAGGCCGGGACCGGAACATATTCCGCAAACGCTCCCGGGCGATGCATCCCGAAGACTTGTCTT
This sequence comes from Chthoniobacterales bacterium, assembly GCA_049585495.1. Lineage (GTDB taxonomy): Bacteria > Verrucomicrobiota > Verrucomicrobiia > Chthoniobacterales > JAFAMB01 > JBAUZZ01. The sequence goes on from JBAUZZ010000395.1 coordinate 5,107, forward strand.
CGACGACTCAAGTGCGGGTTGCCACGCTGGGCTTCGCGGGAGTCGGAGTCGGAAACGAGCGCGTTCGAAACTACCCGCCGCCCTGGCTCTACCGCTCGAACCTCCGACCCGATCTGCTCGACGATCCCACAAAACTCGTGTCCCAAAATCAGCGGGGGAGGCCGCCGCGGGCTTTTTTGCCTAAAGGAGTCCAGTTCGCTTCCGCAAATGCCCACCGCGGCGACTTTCAGAAGAACTTCGTCCGGCTTGATCGAAGGTCTCGATTCATCCGCCAACTCAAGCAGATCAAAATCGCGATAGATTAAACATTTCATAAAATTTTGCAGGCGGCTGGCTCGGTCGCTGGGCGTTATAC
>JBAUZZ010000396.1:0-13254 GCA_049585495.1 Chthoniobacterales bacterium
GATCAACTCGGTGTTGATCACTTCGATGTCGCGAACCGGGTCAATCGATCCACTTACATGGTGAACATCCGCGTTTTCGAAGCAGCGAACTACCTGCACGATGGCGTCGACTTCGCGGATGTGACTCAAGAATTGATTGCCCAGACCTTCGCCCTGACTGGCCCCGCGAACGAGTCCTGCGATATCGACAAACTCGATCGCCGCAGGAACGACTTTTTGGGACTTCGACATCTTTGCCAGCGCCGCAAGGCGTTCATCCGGAACCGTGACAACCCCTTGATTGGGTTCGATCGTACAAAATGGGTAGTTCGCGGCCTCCGCTTTCCGGGTCCGCGTTACAGCGTTGAAGAGTGTTGATTTTCCGACGTTCGGCAAGCCGACGACGCCTGCGCTTAACATTGAGCGCGGAACCTAGCGTGACCGGGAGGCCTAAGCACGCGAATTCTTGACATTCCAGGGCAGGGTTCTACGATCGCGCCTGAATCGAAATCATCTCTATGGCTGAGACAACTTCGTCAAATCCCGCTGGAAGCGATACGGGCCTTCCTTCAAATGTAGGCGCCGGCATCTGCGCAATTTTCACGCTTGTCGCCGGGATCATATTTTACTTCATCGAAAAGAAAGACCTGTTTGTGCGTCACTGGGCCGTACAGGGAATTTTCTTTGGAGGTACGACTCTGGCGTTTTCGATCGCAGTTAAAATTGCAGCGGCGATTTTCCACGCGATCCCAGGAATTGGCGGACTCCTGCTAGGCCTATTAGCTCTCGTAAGTTTGCTCGTCAATATCGCATTCATCGTCCTGTGGATTCTCGGGGTGATCAAAGCCTTCCAGGGTCAACGTTGGGAGTACCCGTACATTTCGGAACAGTGTAAGAAATTGTTTCCCAGCCTCGCTTGAGGCGTCGCTTCGCGGCGCACGGGTCGTTTCGGCCATTTTTCACTAAGCGCGGCGGTCCGTTCGGAGAGCTGACCCTACCGAACCCGTGGCTTCCGTATTTGGTAGGGTCGTTTCTCCGAAACGACCGCGGGCGCCGCTCTGCGGCGCATAGCAAACGGCCCATAGCATTTAGCAAATATGCCGGGAAACCTTCCTATTTGCGATTTGCTATCTGCTATGCTCGTTGAACGCCTCTGGCGTTCGAGCGTTCCTTACCGCCTCGACGAGTGGTCGAATGAAGTCGCCGATCCGCTTTGGTAACGATTCCTCCCGGGCCAGTTCGCCAATCCTCCGAACGATTGCGCTTCCCACTACAACTGCGTCGGCCCACGAGGCTACCTGTCGAACCTGGTCCGGCGTTGAAATGCCGAATCCCACAGCGACCGGCAACCGCGTGTGTTGGCGAATCTTTGCGATTTGTCCGGCAATCGACTGAGCAAGGTCGTGACGTTCGCCAGTTACCCCCTCCCGCGACACGTAATAAACGAACCCGCTGGCTTGCGAGACGATTTGCTTGATCCGGCCTTCCGCGGTAGTTGGCGCGACCAGGCGAATCCGATGCATCGTCCGTGGCTTGTCCTCTATCAGAGTCTCATCCGGCGGCAAATCAAGCAGGAGCAAACCGTCGACCCCGGAGTCAGCCGCGTCCCGCTCGAACCGTGAAAAGCCGTACTGGAAAATGGGATTCAGATAGCTGTAGAGAATAATTGGCGTGCTGGATTTTGATCGGATCGCTGAGATTGTTTTTAGCAATTTTGAGAGGGTGGTACCGGCGGCGAGAGCGCGCTGGGCGCCGAGCTGATTCGCGACCCCATCGGCGAGCGGATCAGAAAACGGCACACCTATCTCCAGGAAATCCACTCCGGCATCAGCCAACGCGAGAGCAATATCGACAGTCCGCGCAAGGCTCGGATCGCCTCCCGTGATGTAAGCCATAAACCCGGCGCGGCGCTGTTTTCGAAGGTCCAGAAACGTCTGGTCTATCCGGTTATCCATAAGGTTGGGTTGAGCGACGTCTCGCCCCTTTTTATGCAGGTTGGGAACGGGCGAGAAGCCTGAGCCACACTACCATAATTCCTATAGTGCAACTTTCGCTATCGTCGGCGGCGGGACGCCGTTGCATATCGCCAAAAAAACCTTATGACTGAACCATCGTGAAGACGCTCTTTGCAGCAGCATTGCTGAGCGGAGGCAAATCCCGGCGCATGGGCCGCGACAAGGCACTTATTCACATTATTTGGAAAGGGCATTCGGTGCCCCTTTGGAGGCGGCAACTGGCGGTATTGGAAGCCGTCGGCCCGTCACAGGTCATGGTTTCCGGTCCGCACAAAGTTGATTATCCATCCTCGGTGGAAGTTTTCCCGGACGAGTGGAATCTAAAGGGGCCGCTGGGTGGAATAGCGACATGTCTCCGGCACACCCTGCTCGACCTCCTCCTCGTTCTTGCGGTCGATGTTCCTAAGATCCAACCCGAATTCCTCCAAAATTTGTTAAGTCGGGCGCTGCCTGATCGCGGCGTGGTTCCGATTATTCAGAACCGCTTCGAACCGCTCATCGCGGTCTACCCAAAAAGCTCCCTCCCGGTGGCTCTCGCTCAATTGGCAAAAAATGACCTGGCAGTTCAAGATTTCGTAAGCAAACTCGCTAAGAATCGTCTCGTAATCCGCTACGAGGTGTCCGCTGCAGAACACGAACAGTTTGAGAACTGGAACACGCCTGAGGATTCGCGCATGCTTAACTGACCCTTACCGGTTGAGCGGCTGGACGGGGGCTATGTAAAATCAAGGGCAACGCGGTGGAAACCAGCATCACCCAGGCCAGAATTATCAACGCTCCGCTATAACTTCCCGTGGCCTCGCGGATACGCGCAATTAGCAGAGGCCCGAAGACGCCGGCAAATCCCCAGGCGGTCAGCATCAGGCCGTAAATCGAGCCAATCGATTTCGGACCGAAGTAGTCGGTGGCAAACGCTGGCATCGTGCCAAAGCCGCCGCCGTAGCAGGAAAGTACGATAAACGCCAACCCGGTGAGGATCGCAAATTCGTGCTGCGCAGGCATGAGAAAGAACAGTGCTGCCTGAAACAGAAACATGATCAAGAACACATTTCGGCGCCCAACGGCATCAGAGAACCATGCCCATAGCAGCCTACCCAGACCGTTTGCGATGGAGATGATCCCCACCATTCCAGCAGCTACGAGGGGCGGCACCCCGGTGATTTCTTTGGCCATCGGTGCAGCCTGGGAAATGATGCTAATGCCGGCAGTGACGTTCAGGAAGAGGATGGTCCAAAGGACATACCATTGCCAGGTGGCGAGCCCTTCTTGGAGGGTATAGTCCCGTACCGCTCTTTGCGCCTGGTTCTTCGCGGAGGGCTGCCACCCTTCTGGCGCCCAGCCCTGAGGGGGATTGCGCATGATGGAGGCCCCGGCTATGACCATGACCAGGTAGACGATTCCAAGGATGGCTAGAGTTGGCAGTACGCCTACGCGCTGAATCAGAGCCGCTGCAACCGGAGCGGTTACGAGCGCGCCTCCGCCGAAGCCGGCAACCGCCAGGCCGGTTATAAAGCCTCGCCGATCGGGGAACCACTTAACGAGTGTGGCCACGGGAACGATATATCCTAGTCCGAGCCCGATACCGCCCAGAACACCGTAGCTAAGGTAAAGCACCCAGAGCCGGCCGCCCGAAAGGCTGGCCAGCGAAACTCCCAGGCCGTAACAAAAACCGGCCGCGATACCTACCGTCCGCGGGCCAACCCGGCTCATCCAGAGACCTCCCAGAAAAGCCGCAAAGCCCAGGAAGAGAATTGATATCGAAAAGGTCAGGGTAACCTCGGAAATCGACCACCCAAAGGTCTTCATTAACGGATCCCGAAACACGCTCCATGCGTACACCGCTCCTAAGGCTAGCTGCATCAGCACGCCGCCGGCTGCGAGCAACCAGCGATTCGGCAGCTTCTGGTTCGTCATTTGTTGCGTCATAATCTTTTCTTTGGTTCAAGGCCGGAGAACCGGAGTCTTCGACGGGGTTTCTGTGATCCGTTCCAGGGTCGCAGAAATTTCTTTGTAGGCCGGGATCCTGGCGAGCGGTGAACGCGCTTTGGGATCCACCAGCACGTTTCCCTCGGGCCAATGGACCTCGAGCGTCCCGGCCTTAACCGGCACGAGGAAAACCCTCCCATCAAATCTGCCAAAACTGTTCTTTAGCGACACCGGGTCACCCTGCCCAAGGCCGAGGCGGCTGGCGTCCTCGGGACTGATCAACACAGCGTCGCGCGGGGCGGCATTGCTCGCGTCGATGTCCTCATGAACGTTGCTGTTGAACTGTTTTCCCCGACGCGTAACGACACGAAACGCGCCTGTCGACAAGGTGAACCGCGGCAGCCCCACTGCCTTGAAGTGAGCCTTTCCGTCCGGAGTAGAAAATTTCGGACCTACACACAGCATCGGTCCGCTGTACTGGAAGTTGTCACCCTTCTTTTTCAGGTTCTGGACGCCCTCGTAAAAAGGGATCGCACGAGGGATTTCTTCACGGATAGCGCCGGTTCCCGTAAAAGTCAGCTTGTCTGCCAGCTCAGACTTAACACGGCGAGCAACCTCAAGGAAGACCTCCCATTCAGGTCGGGCTTCGCCGATCCGCGGGCCCGGAATCTCGGGGCTGAAAATTACCCGTCGTTCTGTGCTGGTCTCGGTGACTCCTCCCGGGATTTCGTATCGAGTCGCCGCCGGCAGCAGCACGACCACATCCGCGGGCTCGAGCAGCATCTGTGAGGAAAGGACAATGTCCTGATGAACCCGGAGAGGAACGGATCGCAGAGCACTCTCGACCAATTCAGGGTCGGGCATCACCTCGCGGAAGTCGCCTCCCATCGACCAAAGGACGTCGAGCTCACCCCTGAACGCAGCCTCGAGCATCTCTGGAGTGGTGAGCCCGGGCTTGGCAGGTACAAAAAACCCCCAAAGTCTGCAGAACTTAGCAGCATTCTCCTCATTGATGGCCAGTCCTCCCGGAAACGCGGTCGCGTAGGCCCCCATTTCGGCTCCGCCCTGAACCCCCGAATGGCCGCGGATCGGCATCAGGCCGCAACCCTCCCGGCCGACGAACCCTTTAGCCAAGGCGAGGTTGATGATGGCGTGTACGTTCTCTTCACCACAGGTGTGTTGGGTGATTCCCATACCCCAGACAAACACAGCACGCTCGGCTTCCGCAATCATCCGGGCGAAATCCAGCATACCGTCCCGGTGCACACCACTGGCGGCCTCTAGTTCCTCCCAGGAGAGCTGCTCCAGGAGGGCTCGTACCTCGTCGAAGCCTTTGGTGAAGTTGCGGATGAAATCGGAGTTCAGCCACCCTTCCGCGATCATCCGTTTCAGCGTACCATGGAGAAACGCCAGGTCGCCGCCCGCCTGGACCTGAAAGAAGCGGTCTGTAGTCTTGGTTCCGAAGAGGGCGCTCTCAACGTCCGACGGCACCCAATAGCGATCCATGGCCGGCTCTCGGTAGGGGTTGACCACGGCCACTTTCGTCCCTGCTTTGCGGGCGTAGTGAAGGTACTTCATCATGACCGGCTGGTTGTTGGCCACATTGCTCCCGAAGAAAACGACCAGGTCGGTGCCGATGAGATCAGCGTAAGAACAGGTGGTAGCAGCGACCCCTAGGGCCGCCTTGAGACCGAAGGTGCTGGGCGAATGGCAGATTCTGGCGGCGTTGTCGATGTTGTTTGTGCCGAGAGCGCGCACCGCCTTTTGCGCGGCGTAATAGGTTTCGTTGGGAATGCCGCGGCTCGTGAGGTAGAAATAGAGACGCTCGGGTCGGGCTGCCTTGATTCTGCCGCTGACGAGTTCCAGTGCCTCCTCCCACGAAATCCGCTGGAAGCCTGGCTCGCCCCGGCGGCGTAACACAGGATAAGGCAGTCGGCCGAGGAGGCGGAGGTCGCGCGAACGCTTCGCTTGAAGTGCACCAACGTCTGCAAGCAGCCCAACATCCAGTTGCGGCATCGTATTGAGCCGGAGCAAGCGAAGCCGGATATTGCAGAGATGATTCCCTGTCAGCGTCCAGTCGTGCATCCCACTTGTCCCTAGTGAGCATCCGTCGCAGACACCGTCGTTGAGAATGCGATAGGCGTACTCGAGTTTGTCGCGGTTTTCCCAAATCGCTCTAAAGACTTCCCAAAAGTTATTCGGATGTTGCTCGCCAATACCGAAAGGCTTAAGGCTCGCCCAAAGCTCGGGTGTCCAGCCATTGCGGACCGGCCGAATCGACCGCTGCACTTTCATACTGGGCCTCCCGGTTGGCCGATACGGGTCTGATCGGTTACGGGTAGAAGCCGAACGGCGCAAGGAATCGATCCGAGTTTGGTGGTTCGATTAGGGACAACAGATGAGGACATAGACTCTAAGGAGACGGGAAGGCAAATTCCGGTTTTTAAGAATTGATTCTTGCCACTGATACAGCCCCATTTACCAGCTAGTCAATCTATCACGAAAAATTCGCGAGAAAAACTGCGGTTGCACGCGGTCGCACCGCGGAACCTTTTGGGATTGTGAACCGTCTCCCAGACGTACGCAGGGCTGAAGCCGTTTGGATTCAGCTACCGCTCCGCATCCTCCGCCGAATCCGAACTTTCGTCGCTAGTTTCCCTTAGCCGATCGATTCGAATTAGCCTTCCATTGTCCGCAATCTGCAGCTCAAGGTCCGGTACGCCATCCAGGTCGACCTCAAGTTTGTAAATTGTTGCATTGCCCCATGGATAGTTTTCTGCGTGCTGGATCGTCCCGGAACCTTTATTCTCATTCGCTGTTTCAACGACAGGTTGAGGTAAAGAGCCGATTGGGACCTCGTCTGCTCGCACCACGCCAGCGAGCAAAAGGAGGAAAATCCACAACACCTGTAAACGCATGCCTTAACTTTTCCATAGTGCGGCGCGGCCACAATCGAATTCGAGCCTCACGCAAAGAGCGCCTCTGTGTGCCCGGCTCTTGCTCGTCATCCGAATCGAGATAAGCTCTCCCCGGCAGTGGAGTTTGCCTTGTTCCGAGTCTACGGGACGAACCGCACTGAACGTTTCAGCGCCGATAACTCCTGCAGAAAAGTGCGGGGGCCAAAGAAACATTGGTCTGAGGAGGAGAAGTGCGTTGATGCGGAGATATTCATTGGTCGCGGTAGGGGGTGGACTCGGCAGCCTGCTTCGGTTTGCGATCGGAGAGTCGCTCGCGCCAGTCACTCCATGGAGTCCACTCGCTACCTTGTTAATCAATGTTTCCGGATCGTTCGTAATTGCTTTCCTGCATTTTCTTTCGGATCCATCCGGCAGCATCTACCTCACCCCTAGAATTCGCCTTTTCCTCCTTGTCGGTTTCTGTGGCGGTTACACGACGTTCAGTACATTTAGCCTTCTTTGCTTCGAGGCCATACAGCATGGCCGGTGGTTCGATGCGTTGCTGAATATTTTGCTTTCGCATGTGCTGTGTCTGTCGGGAGTATGGCTCGGGATGATGACGAGCGAGTACGCCCGCGCCGGTCTCATTCGCGCCCTGAGGCTGATCCGATTCGTTTTTCGAAGGGAGAGCGAATGATTTCGGTGGGTCTGGTGCTCATTGGAGGCGCCCTTGGCAGTGTATGGCGATATTTGTGGTCCGGTCTTATCGCGGAACGCTTCGGAGAAAACCTTCCCGTATGGAACCCTGATCGTGAACCTGGCCGGCTCTTTGATTATCGGCCTGGGAAGCGGCTATTTGACCAGGTTTGGAAGCGAAGTGTGGGCCTTATCCATGAAGCAGTTCCTTCTAGTAGGAATTTGCGGCGGGTTGACCACGTTTTCCTCGTTCAGCCTGCAGACGTTACATCTGATGCTCAGCAGAAGGTGGGGCGCTGCATTTACAAATATTTTGACTTCGACGACACTCTCGATCGGCTTAACTGCTGCAGGCTGGGAGTTAGGTCGTCTGATCCCGCTAATAACCAACTAGAATCTTGATATGGAACTTCCGAGAGATGCGATGCTATTGCGCATCTTCATTGGGGAAGAGGACGAGCTGCAGGGAGTGCCGCTCTATGAAAAAATCGTTCTGAAAGCTCGCCAATTGAAGCTGGCTGGTGCGACTGTCTTGCGGGGCCCGATGGGCTTTGGGAAGTCGAGCCACCTTCATACGGCGAAGATTCTTCGACTCTCGTTGGATCTACCTATGGTGATCGAAATTGTCGATAGCGAAGACAAGATTCGGGAGTTTCTCCCTGTGCTCGACGAAATGATGAGAGGCGGGCTCGCAACTCTGGAACGTGTGCAGGCTATTATTTATCGCGGAGAACAGCCGTCGCCCTAAGCGCAAAGCTTGGAACAATATTCACAGACTGTAGGGCGCCTGGCTCAGGCGCCGGGGAAGGAAAGATTGTCTGCGGCTGACCCAGCCGCCTAGAAGATAGATCCGGCGGCAGTCCTCAGATCGCCGCCGGATTCAACAACAGCCAGTCCGTGGCGTTTAGTCGTTTTCCTGCTCGACCTTCACTACCCACTTAATCCCAGTTTGTTTGTCACGGTAAACTTCCCTCTCCCCCTTTTTCTCAATCAACTGGTAGCGCGCGCTGTCCAGCGACCGGATGAAAGTATCCACGGTGGGTTCAGTGGTCTCGGTAACCGTTTGTTGAATCACCCTCTGGCCAGGTGCTACGGCAACAGTATGCTCTCTGACCAGACGGCCTTCGTCGTCTACGTAGAGAACGTCATCGCCGGAATCACGGCGCACCGTGACCTCATAGACTCCGTTAGTGTCACGAATAACGCGCGTGACCCGCGAGTAATCCGGAATGTTCGTTTGCCGAACCACCGTGGTCTTGACAACTTCGGGCAAGGTCGTGAACTGAATTTCGTCTGCTTTTACGCTCACGAACGCGCCCAAGCCGAGAATAGCTGCGAGTACAAGATTAGTAGCTTTCATAGGCATTTGAGTTTCCGACGTTGACTAGCGCGGAGATATTCGAAGGAGAGGACCAACAATCCTTTGACTGGATACTTAACTTGTTCGGAAAGAACCGATTGCGACTCGGGAATTGATGGAGATTTGGGCGTTGCAATCCCACCGGTCGCAATGCAAGCGCGGTTAAAACTGCCGGCTCGGGCGTTTCGGAGAAACGACCCTGGACGCGCTTCGCTGCGTCCTCAGGCGAGGCTAGGGGATTCGACTAGAGTGCTGGTACTTGCACTGGCGGTACTTCTGCCGCGGCCGCGCGTATCTCTTCACTCACCGCTTCGATTTCCGGCGCCGGCATAAGAGTAACGACGATTGATTTTGAGGTCGGCGTGTTGCTCGTCTCGGCGACGCTGCTTACCGGAACGAGTACATTGGCTTCCGGGAAATAGGTGGCAAGACAGCGCCGCGGAATCGCGTAAGGCGCAACCAGAAAACGGTACGCGTGCCTTTCCTGGCCCCGAAAATGGCTCGTGATGTCTACGGGTTGCCCTTGCTGAAAACCGGTCGCTTTCATGTCTTCTGGATTCATGAAGACTACCCGGCGTCCATTATAGATGCCGCGATAGCGGTCATCGAGCCCGTAGATGGTCGTGTTGAATTGATCCTGGGAGCGGATAGTCATCAACACAAAGTGCTCGGGCGGCAGATCCAGATTGTCGATCGGATTGACCGTAAAATTAGTATGCCCTGTTTTGGTTTGAAATTCCCGTCGATCCCGAGGCGGGTTAGGAAGATAGAAAACACCTTGCGCGATTCGCGCGTTGAATCGTTCGAACCCGGGAATGGTTTGTTCGATTTCGTCGCGAATTGGGGCGTAGTCTGCAGACCACTTCTCCCAAGGAAGGCTTGAACGCCCATTCAAGACAGCTCGTGCCAGCCGGGCCACAATCGCGGGTTCGCTAAGCAAATGAGGTGAGGCCGGCGCTAATCTGCCGCGCGACGCGCTTATAATCCCCATGCTGTCTTCTACCGTGACAAATTGCGGACCGCCCGGCTGCAAATCTAACTCGGAGCGTCCCAGGCAAGGTAGGATCAGCGCCTGCCGGCCGGTCACCAGATGCGCCCGGTTGAGGTTCGTTGCAACATGAGCGGTCAATCGGCAACGGCGGAGCGCCTCTGCCGTAAACTCGGTGTCCGGAGCGGCAGACAAAAAATTACCGCCCAGTGCAAATAGCGCTTTGATCCGACCGCGATGCATCATTTTAATCGCATCAACGGTGTTTGTGCCAGGCTCTCGTGGGGGTTCGAAACCGTAGCGAGCGGCGAGGCCACTGAGAAATTGAGCAGGCATTTCTGCCCCGACTCCCATCGTTCGATCACCCTGCACGTTGCTATGGCCCATCACCGGACACACTCCAGCACCCGGGCGCCCGATGTTGCCTCGCAGAAGAAGGAAGTTCACTATTTCGCGGATCGTGGCAACCGCGTTCTTGTGCTGGGTCAGGCCCGTGGCCCAGCAGCAAATGATTCTTTTGGCCCGCATGGCAATATCGGCGCCTTGGCGGATCTGCTGGCGTGTTAACCCGCTATTCTGAAGAATATCGGCCCAGCTTGCGGCGCAAAGCGATCTGATTAATGCATCGAAGCCCTTCGTATATTTTTCGATGAACTCGCGGTCGAAGACGCTTCCGGGCTTTGCTGTTTCGGCCTCCAGCATGTCTTTCATAATACCCTTGAACAGAGCAAGATCGCCGTTCACCCTGACCGGCAACCACAGGTCCGAGATTTTCGCTCCTCGGCCAGCTAGCGTTGGGATAGCCTTAAGCGGGTTAGTAAAGTTCTGCGGATTTTTGAAGCGAAAGTTACCGGTTTCGCGCAGCGGATTTATGGTCACGAGCCGGGCGCCATTCGCTTTTGCCGCCTCGAGCGTGATCAGCATTCTGGGATGATTCGTTCCCGGGTTTTGTCCGATGATGAAGATAGCTTGCGCTTTAAGAAAATCCTCGAGCGTCACGGTCCCCTTGGCGATTCCAATTGTTTCCCGAAGCGCGGCCAGACTGGACTCGTGGCACAGGTTGGAAGAGTCCGGCAAGTTGTTCGTTCCGAATTGTCGTGCGAAAAGCTGCAAAAGATAAGCCGCTTCGTTGCTGGTTCGACCGGAGGTATAGAGGGCAACTTCGTTCGGAGAACCGAGCGAGTTAAATTCGTTCGCGATCAAATCAAACGCTTCGTCCCAGGATACTGGTTCGTAGTGATTGGCGCCATCCCGCAGCACCATCGGGTGAGTTAAACGGCCCTGTTGATTAAGCCAAAAGTCCGATTTTTTGAGCAGATCGTGCACACTGTGCTGCTGGAAAAATTCCGGCGCAGCCCGCTTGAGCGTGGATTCGTTGGCGATCGCTTTTGCTCCATTCTCACAAAACTCAAACAGGTGGCGATGCTGGTCCGGGCTCGGCCAGGCGCAGCTTTGGCAATCGAATCCATCCACTTTGTTTACTTGGAGAAGTGCTTGAGTACCTCGGGCGATTCCCATATTTCCCAAGGCGTACCGCGCCGTCTGGATGACTGCAGGGAAGCCGCCGGCGATTCCGCAGCACTTGGTTTGGCGAGTTCCGGTTTGCTCGATTGGCGGCTCAGCGCCGAAAACGATGCCGTCCGCCTGGAACTCATCGGCTTCGCTTGAGCCGGCCAAGGCGCCCTTCGATCGTTCGTCCTGTTTGTTCGGGTCCGATGCTGAAAGCTCGAACTGATGCGAAAGCATAGGCGGATTTCACCTGTCGTTCGGCTCCGCGGAAAAGCCGTCAAGTGAGTGACCAGCAGCGGTGCTGGAGCTTCCCAAGCCGGCAATTCGCCCAGGCGCCGAGTACAAATTAAATCGAGCATCTCGCAAAAAGCCAACTAACGTCAGCCCATATTCGCGGGCCAGCTGCACCGCCAGGCTAGAAGGCGCGCCAACGGCGGCCATGACCGGAACACCCGCCATGACGGCCTTTTGGACAAGTTCGTAACCCGCACGGCCACTCACGAAGAGCAGAAGGTCTTCAAAATGGAGTTGTCCCGAAAGAAGTGCGGCCCCAATCAATTTGTCGACCGCGTTGTGACGCCCCACATCTTCGCGAACCATGAGCAAGCCTCTGCTAACATCGAAAAAGGCTGCGGCGTGCAACCCACCGGTGTCATCGAAGATCCTCTGTCGCTGGCGAACGAGTTCCGGCAGAACAAGAATGGAGCTTGCCGCCAGGACCGGCTTCCCGACGGGGAGCACAATCTCGCGGTTAATTCCAAGTGCCTCGATCGACGTTTTGCCGCAGACCCCGCAGCTCGAGGTTGTATAAAAGTGACGCTCCAGACGCCCAATGTCGACTTCGTGGTTCAACCGGACCAGAACCGAGGCGCCACGCTCTCTTTGTTCTTCGACCGACGCGATCCAACCCGGTTCGTGGATGATGCCTTCGGTGAATAGAAATCCGACAGCGAGCTCCCGGTCGTCGCCAGGTGTCCGCATCGTGATGGATACCGATTTCTGGACCAGGGTCGAACGCCTCCGGAACGAGACCCGGATCTCGAGCGGTTCCTCGACGGCCAAGCGATCATTTTCCAGGCAGGCTTCACCGCTTGATCGATACTTCTGAACAGGGAACTCGTGAATGCTCTCAGAATGCATGCGATCACCGAAAATAGTCGGAGCAACTTTCAGATAGTTTAAGCCTCGCCGGATGGGCGCGCAAACTTCGTCAGAGGTTGCGAGTTTGAAAGGCGCGCCTACTGTAAAATTGTGGTTCTGACTGATCTTGCGATTCGGCATCTCTTCATTTCCCCTGGGCACAACTTCGTCGGTCATCACGGGCGCCCGCCAGCAAGTCATCCGATCGAGGAGGTCTCACAGATCCGCTGCCTTGCCGGAAGGGGAATCCAGGGGGATCGCTATCTCGACTACAAGGATAAATACAAGGGCCAGATAACCTTTTTCGAGGAAGAGGTTTACGACGATCTCTGCAGCCGGTTTGCCATTTGGGACCGGGGACCAGAAGTGTTTCGAAGAAACGTTATTACACGCGGTCTGCGGCTCAACGACCTGATTGGAAAAGACTTTGAAGTTCAGGGAGTGAGCTTTTCCGGTACCGAAGAATGCCGGCCGTGTTACTGGATGGATCGCGCGTTTGTTCGGGGTGCTGAGGCGGCGCTGAAAGGCCGCGGTGGACTTCGAGCAACGATTTTGTCAGACGGAATCCTCGCCGTTGCACACAAAGGCCGCTAAACCCGCCGATTTCATTCGTTGTCATAGGTCTTCCGCAGTTGAATCTTCCTCAAAAGGGGCGAATGCTAGCCCGCAAATCTCACGCGCTATATGCATCCACGCGCTATATGCATCCACGCGCTTGTTGCGGGCTAGATAGCTCTTAAACAG
>JBAUZZ010000397.1:0-1788 GCA_049585495.1 Chthoniobacterales bacterium
GCCAAAAGCGCGCTGGTATGGCGTCACCTCGGTAACCTCCTCCGGCGGCATGCCCGGCTGAACGATGTCTTTCAGCCGCACGCGATTCCGCATCAGCCATCCTGCATAGTCCTGCTTCGTCAGGGTATCGAAAATTTCCTGTTCCGGAACAATTCGCTTTTGCAGGGTATCGACGAGGAAGAGCTCGCCCGGCTTGAGCCGGCCTTGGAAAATAATCTCGTGGGCGGCCGTTTCGAGGACCCCGGTTTCACTGGCCATGATGAGGATGTTGCTCCTGGTTACGCAGTAGCGACATGGCCGCAATCCATTCCGGTCGAGTACAGCGGCGATTCGGTAACCATCGGTTGTGGCGATCAGCGCCGGGCCATCCCACGGCTCCACAATCGTCGAACAAAAATCATAAAAAGCGCGCCGCTTGGGCTCCATCAGCTTGTCTTTATTCCACGCTTCCGGCACTAGCATCCGCAACGCATGCGGCAGACTGCGGCCCGCTTCGAGCAGAAGCTCAAGAATGTTATCTAAAACCGCGGTGTCGCTCAGCCCTTCAGATGTGACCGGCTTGATCTTTTCAATATCGCTGCCGAACTTCGCGCAGCCCAGTTCAACCTCGCGCGTTTTCATCCGGTTCAAATTGCCGCGCAGGGTATTGATCTCACCGTTGTGAACCGTATTGCGATACGGATGAGCCAGTTCCCAGGCGCCGAGGGTGTTTGTGCCAAAACGAGAATGCACCAGCACAAGACTGGTCTTAACGCGCTCGTCTGAGAGATCCGGGTAGTAAAGCTGTAGCTGCTTGCAGGTGAGCAATCCCTTGTAAACGATCTTTCTGCGATCGAGCGAACAGACGTAAAATAATTCGTCACCGCAGATACCCCGTCGTTGGACCTCCATCTCGATCAGGCGTCGCAGCACGTACAACCTGGTATCCAGTTGCTCCGAAGCTAGACGTTCAACCGGTTCGACAAACAATTGCCTTACCGCTGGCTCCGATTGCAGCGCCGTGCTACCGAGGTCGGCGTTATCAGTGGGCACCTCGCGCCAAGCTAGGACTCTGAATGCCGCTTCGCGGCAAACTGCGTTGATCAGTTTCTTGAGCGCAATCTGTTTCCATTGGTCCTTTGGCATGAAAAGCTGCCCGACGCCGTAAGAATCAAACTCGCCTAGAACCGGGATCTCTGACTGGAAAAACTCGTGCGGCTTTTGCAGTAGCATGCCTGCCCCGTCGCCCGTCTTTTCTTCTGCCCCGCGAGCGCCGCGATGATCGAGATTGCACAGAACACGCAAGCCGTCTTGGACCAGGTGATGAGTCTTGTCGGCCTTCAAGTCGACGAGTACCCCGACTCCGCAGGCGCCGCGGGTCGCCCCTGGGCTGAGCAAGCCAAAATCTGCTTTCATCGTAGAGGGTGATGCCCGGTATGGCTGGGCTGAAAGTAATAATACAGCAGCCCGCGCGCCACCTTCATTCGGGCGCCGATTCTCACTTTGTTGTTCTAATTTACTATTGCTTCGCAGACGGGACGGTAGGGAGCCTGTTTTTTTCTGGTTGTCAGTCTACCGGTACCTAGACGCCGTTGCCATTAACCAAACGGGCATTTCTTGCGTACTCTAAAGGGTAATGAACTAATCGTCGCGGCGGTTCACCCGCGGGTGCGGTGCCGCTTCGGATCTTCTCAGCCAGCTCGTCCAGTGCTCTCTTCGGAGACTCGGCGCAATTTTGCAATCTGGCTGGTCCGGGTCGCTTGTGTGGCCAATTTTGCTACACCTGGCGCTTTTTAGCCACTCCACCCC
>JBAUZZ010000398.1:0-2976 GCA_049585495.1 Chthoniobacterales bacterium
CCGCCGAGGTCAAATTGGTAGACTGGAATATTCCGAGCCGAGCAGCTCCACGCTCCTGAATTCATCAGCTCCGGATATCGACACGAATCAACAACTCGGAATATTCCGGAACTCGGAATATCGGAAAATAAAGCACGCTAAGCCTTCGGTTGAGCTAGTAAACCGCGAGAGCGAATGACAAAAATCCCAGGCGGCCTACATACCGATGCCGGCGCAACCATGCGAACATCATCAAGCGTCGGCATTGGCGCGAGAACATTCGATTTTGTACTGGCCGTCATGTTGTATTCCTCCTCACTAACCTTTTCCATCCAATCAACGTTCTTACCGTCCACGGCTGCCTGAATGGCGATATGTGTCATACCATTGGTTGCAGTCGCACCATGCCAGTGTTTTACGCCCGGCGGTATCCATATGACATCACCCGGTTTGATCTCTTGCTTTTCGCCGCCCTTTTGCTGTATCCAGCCTGTTCCGGCTGTCACTATCAGGATCTGACCGAGCGGATGCGTGTGCCATGCACTGCGCGCATGGGGCTCAAAGGTGACGTAAGAGGCAGACGTGTGTGACGGGTCTTCTGCCTGGAACAGCGGATCAATCCGCACCGCGCCAGTGAAGTGTTCGGCCGGGGCGTTACGAGATGGCTGTGAGCCGCTGTGCGTGACTATAATTTTCTGAGAAGCATCGTTCGATACAGCCGCGCGAGCACCCGATCCTGGGCCGAACAAGAAAAGCAATACTGCCGTCGCAGTGAGTAGCCAATGGTAAGACCAGCTCATGCCCATGCAGCCGAGCCCAAGAGCTGAGACTTCAAGATTCCTTTTTCCAAGTTTGCGTTTTTGCATTTTTTCGGCACCATCGGCCATCGACTAAGGGGCTGCTCTCGGGATCGTGCGGTCCCTGTCGGATTCTTGCGGAAAAGCGGTGCGCTCTAGTTTGCATTTCTCATCCAGGAGTTGCCCGTCCGCGTCAAGATAAGCCGAGCCGCGAACGTCCAAGGCCGGTAGGGCGAGGCTCCGACCCGGCCAACACGCGCCCTCAAGGTTGCGCTAACGCTTCCGATCCGACGCGCATTATGCCGAAAAGCCGCCGAGCCGCTTTCCATCATGTCGCCGATCCCCGAGCCCCCATGTTGCAACGCGATCAGTCTCTAACAGAAAATGGTGTACCAGGGTAAACGGCTCGGCAGTGTACTGGTGTAACTCATCACTCGGTCGAAATCTTCGGCATTGGCATCAGCGGTTTCTGCGACCGGACTCTGTTCTCCGGCATTGTTGTAAGCCGCATCGAGCCGGCCAAAGGCGGATACGGTCTGCTCCACCATCGCCTTTACCTGCGCATCATCGGCCACATCGCAGCGAGCGGCGATGGCCTTGTGACCTGCGGCGATCAGTTGCTTGGCTGCCTTGTGAACTGCAGCTTCGTTCACATCCGCCAGCATCACCGCGGCGCCCTCCGCAGCGAATGCCTGCGCCGTGGCCAATCCCATGCCAGAGCCAGCGCCGGTGACAAGTGCGACTTTGTTTTCAAATGACAATTTCATAAACGGATTCCTCTGATTTTCCGGGCAATAATTTCACGATCACATGAGGCACTGTTCTCTCCTTTTTTCTCCGAGCATCGGCCATCGACCAAGGGGCTGCTCTCGGGATCGTGCGGTCCCTGTCGTATTCTTGCGGAAAAGCGGTGCGCTCTAGTTTGCAATTTCTCATCCGGGAGTTGCCCGTCCGCCTCAAGATAAGCCGAGACGCGAACGTCCAAGGCCGGAGGCTCCGCAAAGACCTATATACTTCGCGAAGCAACTAGGGTTCTTCTTACGCTGATGATTTACACCAGTACACTGCCGAGCCGTTTACCCCTGGTACACCATTTCCTGGTAGGAACTGATCGCGTTGCAACGTGGGGGTTCGGGGATCGGCGACATGATGGGAAGCGGCTCGGCGGCTTTTCGGCGTAATGCGCGTCGGATCGCAAGCGTTAGCGCAACCTTGAGGGCGCGTTTTGGCCGGGTCGGAGCCTCGCCCTACCGGCCTTGGGCGTTCGCGGCCTGCTTATCGATGATCATTACCCCGTCCTCACGGAACGGTGAGATGTACAAGTCATCGGCCTCAGTGATCTTACGCAGTTCGTCTTTCGACCATGTGGTCATTGTGGGTTTTAAGAATTTGCGACGAGGGCAGAGCATAGAGATGACTCGCCCAGTCATGTCGATGACATTGAGGTAACGTTGTCAGTGTCCGACTTGTTTTTCCTGATCTGTGGGATATCGGTCCCCCTGTAACTTAATCTTCGAGACGGCGTGATTAAGGTCCCGCCGTTCTTCGGGAGTGAATTCCAAGTCTACCGATCTCAGATTCTCTTGCAGACGCTCCAGCTTGGTTGTGCCCGGAATGGGAACGATCCAAGGTTTTTGAGCAAGCACCCAGGCTAACGCGAGCTGGGACGGGGTCGCTCCTTTCCGTTGACCAAATTCATTGAGCAGATCCACAAGAACCCGGTTCGCTTTCATCGCCTCTGCGGTGAAGCGGGGCAAGGTGGCGCGGTTATCGTTATCGCTGTCGAATCTCGTGTGTTCGTTCAAAGTGCCGGAGAGGTAACCTCTGCCGAGCGGGCTGTAAGGAACAAAACCGATGCCGAGTTTTTCGAGTGTCGGCAGGACCTCCTCTTCCGGCTGCCTCCACATCAGGGAATATTCGCATTGAACAGCGCTAAGAGGCTGAACGGCATGGGCGCGGCGGATCGTTTGTGCGCCCACTTCACAAAGACCGAAATGCTTCACCTTGCCTTGCCGAATTAAATCCTTCACGGTCCCCGCTACGTCCTCGATTGGCACGTTGGGGTCAAAGCGATGCTGGTAGAAGAGGTCGATGCTTTCGGATTTGAGCCGTTTGAGAGATTCTTCGGCAACTTGGCGGATCCGCTCCGGTCGGCTGTTCAGACCGGTCGGCTTTCCGTTCTCAAAGTTGGACCCGAACT
>JBAUZZ010000399.1:0-13837 GCA_049585495.1 Chthoniobacterales bacterium
CTAGTGGAGCCGGAGGGGGGGTGATTGGCCAGAGCACCAGTGGTCCTGGCGTGCATGGTAAGACCAGCAGTAACAAGGACAGCGCGGTTTTCGCGGAGCACACCGGGCAAGGCATCGGCGTGTTTGCTAGTGGAGCCGGAGGGGGGGTGAGTGGCCAGAGCACCAGTGGTCCTGGCGTGCATGGTAAGACCAGCAGTGATAAGGATAGCGCGGTCTTCGCGTAGCACACGGGGCAAGGCATAGGCGTGTTTGGCACGAGTGCTAAGGGATTTGCGGGATTTTTTCAAGGAAACGTGGGGGTAACTGGAGATATACTCCTCACAGGCGGCCAGGATTGTGCCGAACGCTTTGACGTTCTTGACGCCAAAAAGTGCGATCCAGGTAGCGTTATGACTATCGACGATAGCGGGGCGCTCGTGCGCTGCCATTCGAAGTATGATCGTCGAGCGGTGGGTGTTATTTCTGGAGCAGGTAATCTCCGACCAGGCATCATCTTCGACGGAGAAACCGGGACCGAAGGACGTGTTCCGATCGCCCTCTTAGGCACGGTTTTCTCGAAAGCAGTCGGTGACGACTCACCGATAGCGGTTGGTGACTTACTAACCACTTCGGACGTCCCGGGTCATGCAATGAAAGCAGCCGAGCCTTCGCGGGCCGTTGGCGCCATCATTGGCAAGGCGCTCGAGCCACTACCTTCTGGGATCGGCCTAATCCGGAATCTGATAGCGTTGCAGTAAACAATAGATTGCCGTGCCGAGAACCTCAGCCAATAGAGCGAAGTCTCGCTGGGAATGGCTACCGATGGAACAAGCCAACCACTGGCGACGCCCGCCTTGTGAGAAATTTTCAAGGCATACGTAGGGCATCCATTTACCCGAGAGGCACCAATGACCGACATAAGTCTTATCCAGTATGCCCGACTTCTCGGGTCAAATACCGTGATCGGAATGGCCGAGAAAGTGGGGCTAACACCACCCCCTCCTCCTATCTCCGTGCGCAATTTCGTTGACTTGGCCGGACGGATTATTTTGCCTTTTGCCCCGGTAGACCTCCAGCCGCAACATGGCGTACACGATATCTCAAACAACCCTAACTTATTCTTTCGCGACTCAGGAGCAGGCACACCGGCGGCGGCTGGGCAGTTTCAGTTTGTAGTTACTCAAAACAACGTCATAGTCGATCCTAGTCACAAGTTGACGGGCGCGGCAGTCACCCCTAGTCCCTTGACTCCTCCGGGCATCAAGTGGCTCTTCCCGCTGCCGTCAGGTGAGGTTACTCTTACAGTATGGGGACAAAACAAGGCCGGAACGGGACCGGCCTCCACCTCGACCTTCACGGTCGTCAGCTTGCCACCACCGCCACCACAGGTTAAACCGTCGATCGCGGTCAGCAGTTCTGGTTCCGGGCAAGGGAGTGTCTTTGTAGTGACGGGCTCAGGGTTCTCGACGAACAAAGATGTCAGAATTCGCGTAGTCGATGACATGCTGAACGAACGCGATTTTCATCAAAGTGCGGACGGCTTCGGCAAGCTCAACGCCAGGCTCGGGATACCCTGTAATTCTGGTCTCGAACTGCACTTTTCCGCCACGGACGGAAGACCTGATCCTTCGGACCTTACAGGATTCCTATGGAGCAATACTTTCACTGTGCCTTGCCCATAGAAGGGTCGGAGCGCACACAGGTACCTAAAGTTTCACAGAGGTTGTTGAGCGCTCGGGGCGGGCCAGGTTCAATTACCTGGTCGTAGCTAAACGGGAGAACATGGCGCTAGCGCTTTGAAAAGCTGATCTGAGCTAAGCTCCTGCAGAATTCCTGAAACTTCGGATGCGCCTTTCCCGTTGTAGGGAGGATGAAGATCGACAATCACAAATTGAAAAACCTGAGGGCGATCAAACTAAGCAAAGAAGACAACTGGAAAAATCATGTCTAATCCATACGAAGGCGACTCACTTACTACGACTCCTGCAGGGCTTACTGGGAGAAACACGGCCTCGAGCGGTAATGGAGTTGGGGTCTTGGGAACATCCACAAACGGTGAGGGTGTGCACGGCGAGACCAACTCGACTACATTCGCGGCCGTCGCGGGAATCGAACTAAATAAGAGCAGCAACATTGCCGCGGTGTATGGCGAGCAGCGGGGTAATGGTCCAGGGGTGTACGGCATCGCCAAAGGCAATGGCGCTGGAGTCTTTGGCGGCTCTGCCAGTGGCGAAGGGGTGCATGGCGAGACCAACTCGACCCAATTCGCGGCCGTTGCCGGTATCGAACTGAATCCGAGCAGCAATATTGCCGCCGTATATGGCGAGCAGCGGGGTAACGGTCCCGGGGGTATACGGCATCGCTAAGGGCAACGGCGCTGGAGTCTTCGGCATTTCTACAAGCGGGCCAGCCGGCTACTTCCAAGGTGACGTCACGGTGACCGGCACTCTGCGAGCGCAAGTCGATGTTGTGCTTACAGGAGGCGACTGTGCCGAAGACTTCGACGTGATGGTAGCGGAACGGATCGAACCGGGAAGTGTGATGGTGCTCGGCGAGGAAGGACTCCTGGTGGAGAGCGGGAAGGCGTACGACAACAGGGTCGCGGGAGTGATTTCCGGGGCAGGTGACTACAAACCGGGTATTGTGCTAGACAAAAAACAAGGATTAGCCTGCCGGTTGCCCGTCGCTTTGGTGGGCAAGGTCTACTGCAAAGTGGATGCAGAGTCTGCGCCCGTTGCGGTAGGTGACTTGTTAACGACCTCTGCCATCCCTGGGCACGCCATGAAAGCCGTGGACCCCATCCGAGCTTTTGGCGCAGTAATAGGGAAGGCTTTGAGACCCCTCGAAGCTGGCCGAGGCCTGATCCCGATTCTCGTCGCTCTGCAGTGAAGGCATGAACTGAAGAAATGGAGAACGAGGATCGGCCATGGCTCTTTACACATTCACGCTGGAGAATTTCCATATCGATAACACGCGCTCACGCCACGAAGATACCGACCAAGTGTCGTTCGGGTTGCAAGTCGGAAGCCGGCAGTTCCCGGTGCAGTCTTTGTCCGCGGGCGACGTAAACAATGGTGATCACGGGGTAAACCTTTCCCATCGGTTCGTGTGTATCAGCGATCCGATGAGCCCGGTTGCATTCAGCTACGAGATTTACAACGGCGATGCCTCGAAACTATCTGTCGACCTAGAGACACTCGACAAGAGACTCCTTGCCCAAAGTGTCGACGATACAATCAAGACTAGTGGGCTGGCTGACACGGGCTATGCCAACTTTTCTTCGGGCGAAGCGGGTGCTGACGTACCAATGTTGGACGAGGATAATCCTTTCGCGGATACCTCAGACTGGAGCACGGTCTTTTTTGAGAGTATATTTGTTGATCTTGGCAACTTTCTATTTCCCGACTGCGATGGATTTGTCGCAGCAGATGCAATAGGCAGGACAAAGAGCCAGTGGGATGCACTGATCAATTCTACCGGAGGAGTCACATTCAGAAAAAGCCTGCGCTACCCAGGTTCGAATTCGCCCTCGGGCTGCGGCAGCAACTCCGATTACACAGTGACATGGTCTGTGACCCGGGAACGAATCACCGGCCCCGCACCGTATAGTTTGAGGCAGTTCCTGCAGGCGCACCAACTAGCACTGACTCCCGGCCTTCGCTCACTTGACCCCACCGGTGCCAGCATCAGCGTTCGAGACTTAATGGGGCTGTCTTAGAGCAAAGACGGAGTGGTTTTTAACCCCGATGACCTCCTTCTGCGCATTGTCAATCCAAGTCGGGGTCAGAAAGAGAGCGTTTTCAGCAACTAACTATTTCAGAAAGGGCGATTTTTATGAAGAGTGTTCTCGAGGCGGCTAAACTTGCGGGGGCAAGCGCCATGCCAATCAGCCTTCGAGCCGTGGCCCTGCGGTACGGCCTGGAGTCTCCCATTTCTATGCTGAACTTGCTTGGGCTGATAGAATCGCCTCCAGTTACATTTCATCAGGATGTTGTCACCCCCTCTGGAACCGCGCTGGGAGGCTGGGTTGATATGACGCTGCGCAGCGACGGGAGCTATACCTTCTCAGGGCACACGCACGATAGCGGCTGGGACCCATATGACTTTCGCGAGCGCGCCGTCGTCAGCACGGGCGATCTAGCTGTGGCCGCGCAGGACAGCGGTCATACGGACGGGACCGGTTCCTCCCCGTTTGGAAGCCCGAACAGAGACAACGATTGGAGCGAGTCGGGCGCAGAACCCAGGATCCAACAATTTTGGTCAGAATTGCGCCAAGCGACGATGACTGTTAGCAAGTCTTACGAGGACACTGGCCTATTGCATGCCGTCGAGGATCTGTTCAACGATTTTCTAGGATTCCTCATTGCGTCCTTCGTCGCTGGGTCACAAGTGGCAGAAGTGATCGTGATCGGCAACGAACTAGGGGAAATGACAGGACTTAAATTTGGCAGTCCCAGCATTTTGGAAGGAGTTATTGTTACGACGCTCAAAAAATCCCGTCCCAACGGTTGCCAGTGTGTTCGTCTTTGGCCCCGGTATCGTGATCCCGGCGATCGTAGCGGGAATCGCAAATGCCCCTCGACGCCGTAGTCTGTCGTCCGACGAGATCGTGTTCGCGTCGAAGGTATTCGGCGACACGCTGCCGACTGATCGGATCGTTCTTACGGATATGTCCGGACTGAATGACCGCGGGTTTACGTTTCCCAACATTGACGGAACGATACTTGTTAACATCGGAGCCGCGTACGACGATCCAATCCATTACAGCCTTGGCAAGACCTACGCCACGCAGGGTCAGTTGTTCATCCACGAGTTGACACATGCCTGGCAAATTGCTCACGAATGGTTCATAGCCGGGTGGATTTGCTCTGCCCTTGACGCGCAAATTATCCAAGGTCAGCGCGCTTACAATGTCGGGTCACCAGGTCCGGCCTATAGCGATTTCGGGATCGAGGCGCAAGCTGTAATCGTTGACCGGTGGTTTGGCAAGTACGCTTCCGGTTGGCAGACGATGGACGATCTGGACAACAAACTCTAGAGTGGCATCGCGGATCCTTACTTTGATTACATCGCTAACAACATTCGTCTCGGTCAAAAGTGACGTGGGTCACATGCCTCGATGGCGTTGAGAGTGATGTCGTAACGGGAATCGCGTTCGACCGTGTCGCGAGCCGGCACGCCACCCCAGGTCACCCTCAGGATGCGCAATCGCGCAGGGTTCAAGGCGAAGTCCAGGTTCGCATTCAAGTGGAGAACGGTAAGATGGTAAGGGTAACAGCAGAATCAGCCAGCCCGATATTGGCGGCTTATTCTTCCCGTTGGGTGCGCTGGAACTGGCAATTCAGGCCCTCGGTAAGCGGCGTCTACTTTCTCCCGACGTCTACTTCTCCCGATCTCCTATACGCTGACCGCCTAGCGCGCAAAAAATCGTACGCTAGGAGAATCGATGAGCTCACCAGGCTATGAGCCGATTACACGCTTATTGGTGAAGTTCCAGCCCTTGATCGGAACGACTTCGCCCTTCACCATGATTCGATAAGTGCAAAAAGCCGAGCCTTCGGTAGCAAGGTCGTGAGAGGCTAGGTAGGTCAGATCGAGCCCATTGTGAGTGTCAGCAGACGGACCTGCATCCACGATCGGAACGCTGAGGATCGAGTATTTACCTCCGCTGTCTATGTCGAGGGTTGGCTGGTTGGCTAACACCCAATGCTCCAAGTCGTTCGCGTATTGGTCCCAAATCGTGCCTATCCCCCGCGTCTGCCAGGCATCAACGCCTAGAAATGTCGAAAGCAGCACCTCTCTAGGGATCGATGCCCCGCGCACCGTTTTGACGTGGGTCACATAGTTGGAACCAGTAGCCGGGTCTATGAAAAAACCCTTGAGAGGTTTCCCACGCGACATGTCGCCGAGGTCGTCCGTTGCAGTCCCATAGTCCAATCCGAAGCATGTTGCCTTTGTCGTGCAACTTAAATCGGGATCTTCCGTAACTTCGTGCCCCGGTCTTACTGGCTGCGGAGCAGGAGGTAAGGCTGGAAAATCCGTCGACAAACGGCTGAGAAAATCGGCGATCGCCTTTAGGTCGCCGATCGCACCTTGAGAGCCGTTCAGGTAGGTAGTCAGCGCCGCAATTTTGTCTTGAAGGTCTTGCGGTACAGTCCCGTTCAACATGCGTTGATCGAAACGAGTGCTTTCGTTAACTGTATTCATGGGTGAATTCGTAGGAACCCTTCTCTCTAGCTCCATCAGACTACTTGAGGGCCAAATGTGCCAACGCACTTACGTCTGCGTTTGCATCCTTGCGCGGCTATACGACTCATCACAGGACGTCACGAGCGATAGGATGACAATGCTACTTTGGTGTTATGAGACCGGAAGACAGATGCCAGATGCTAGCACTTACGTCGTAAGAGCGAAACCTGATGTGTTGCCGCTCCAGCTCGGCTTTTTTCGTCGGTTGCGATGCGACCGGACCTTCAGATGCGGCTCTCGGAGGGTCGGGCGTGGAAAGAGAACAACAGAGACGTAAGCAGGCGATTCAGTGAAAATGCTATGGTGACGGCATTGCTGAACGCAAGGCCAGGGAAGCGCGACTAGTCATGTGTCTCTGAAATAATAGTGACACTTTTGTCTGCTCCGTCACTGGGGAATCCTCTAAAAATGACTCACCATTATTTAAGAGACGCTACACTAGCTGCCGAAAGAGCGGTTGCCAAATCTGAGGCCAAGTGGCTAGGTGGCTTCGCAGGATGGGCGTACTAGCCCGTTTGATCGGTCTAGCTTTATCGATATGGTCCCTAACTGCTTCTTCAGAATCCAACCGGAGAACAAATCCGGGCGATCCAGGCGTTTTTGGACGAGCAGATTCCTTGGGCGTTCCGCTTGCGGACAGGGTATGTCGGTCATCGAGGTCCGCCCCCGACCATTCGATCTTGTGGGCGGCATACCAGTTGGTGAGCGGTTCAAGAAAGAAACTCTTCCCAAGATTTCCTTTGGACTGCGGGTTAAGGACGATTCGGTATTCCGTCATAGGTCTTCTGGGTCATTCAAGGAAAGATCGGGTGTCTCCATGAGGCGCGCCGTAAGCGGCACGACGAATGATTTCGGATAACACGCAAGGCCAGGATGCCGGGGAAGTCCAGCGGCTGGTGCAACAGCTCGAAAACACCAACAGTGTCTCGCGCGGAATGCTCATGCCTGTCGGCGAAACCGGATCGCTGGAGAGCGTCGAGCGCGTGCTCGGCTTTGTGCCAAACTGCCTGAAGCTGTTCGCGGCGGGAGGACAGCAACGGCAGCCCCTCTTCGATGCCGGCTTTAAGGCACGGTTTACGGGACACGACTGTGCCCGCTTGTTTCTGGACAGCCTCGACGTGCCCGCCCTTCCGGATTCTGAAAAACGGTTGAAACGATCTCGCCCGCCTTTATCCCGTCGAGGACTTCCGGAAGCCCGTCCACGCTGCAGTACAAGGTGCAGGCGGAATCATGGCCGCTACGATGTATCTCGACGGGAGGAAGGACCTTCCCAAGCAAATCCTGATCCCGTTCGTTCTCACCGACAAGTCTAACCTCGAGGACATCATGGCGATCGCTAATCGGGTGTACAAGCAGTAGCCGGAGGTCGGCAATGGCAATCAAGAAATACAACGTTGGGATGGGTGAAGGCGTAATCAAGCACGAATTCGTGCGGGTAAAGGAAGGCGTGACGACGTTTGAATGCAGGGAGCTGATCTCCCGTGAGGCGAACGGATCGGAGAAGATTTGCGTCTTCAAGGCAGTGTTTGGGCCCCGCGCTAACCATTATGTGCCCACCCGGCGACAACTTGATGATTCACGTTGCCGTTGCACGAGCCGAGCCCGGTGCTGTGTTGGTCGCACAGTGTCACGACCCCGGCTACGGGGTCTGGGGCGAGGTACTGACGGTAGCCGCGATGGCACGGGGCATCGCCGGGTTGATCCTGGACGGGTCCGTACGTGATCTCGGCGCCATCCGACGCTTGAGGTTTCCACTGTTCGCTCGTGCAACAGCACTTCCGGGTACGACCAAGTCCGCACGCGGTGCGGTTGGCGTGTTGACGACCTGCGGCGGCGCACTGGTGTGGCCAGACGACATTATCGTCGCTGACGAGAGTGGAATCGTCATCATCCGCCCGGACGAGGCCGAGCAAGTCCTGACAAGAGCCGAGGAACGGTGCCGCAAAGAGGCAACGATGATGGACGAGCTCCGGACCGGGCGTACGACCATGGACCTGCTTGGCCTCGACGAGAAGTCCGGTGGTGGCTAAATACGCTCGGTTATCTACGATTATAGCAACGCCCTTGAATGGTACTTCGACGCAAGCGTCGTAAAGGCATTTCCGGCACCCCAAGTAGGGCGTCCGGCTATATCCTGCTTCAAGTGGATAGCCTGAATGATGCGGTACAAATCGCCAAAGAATTTCGCGACTGCCTAAAGCGGTTCCAAATACCCTGAGACACAAATCGACGCGTGTCCCGACGTATTCGCGTTGTCCCGGTTCACGTTGAAGGCAAGCAGGCTGTCAGCGTAGGCGCGGGCGCGATGCGTCGCCACCAAAATTTGCTGGCCGCCGATCACGCCTTGCGGGGTAAGCGTCAAGTCCAAGTTGGAGGGCTAGTGCCCAATCCCGTGAACATACGCAACCGCGCCATCTCTCCGGCTGGCACCGCGACGGTCGCTGTTACAAATTCAACAACCATGCGACTCTTGGCCGGAATCGAAAAGCCGATTTCGACATTGAAGGAGGGTGGCAAATTCGCATCATGCCACTCGTGAAATGCATTTCGCGCGCGGCAGTCGCACGCAGAAAGCGCCTTTGGCGCCGTCTGCTTGCCCGGCAGTTTTGAGCGCTGCGGCGCTAACGGCAACTGCAGTTTCGAATTCTTAGAGCCTCGGGATTTGACAGGCATCGTAGCTTCCTTTCTTAGATTTTCCGCTTGGGATGGCGCCGATTTCTCGAATTGGAAAATCGGGGAACCTGCTCGAATCCGGGTGTCCTCATGTGTGCAGGACGATACAAGAAAACTGTTCGATCGGTAAACGAAACCCCTTTTATCGCCGGCAATCGCTTCTTTTTCCATTACCGGCCAAGCTTCCTTTGCATCGCATCACGATATCAATGGCCGCCGGTAGATTCAGTATGTAGCTCTATCGGCTTGCCGTGGGGAGTGCGGCGGTAAGCTTCGGCCCACGCTTCCTTGCGTGCGACCAGAGTCGCTGAATCGGCCAAGCCCTTGGCTGTGACCAGGCGCTCGAGAGCAACCAGCCAATGATGATAGTAACGCGTACCGTCGTCGGGCTCACCGCGGCTCGTGGCGGCCTTAAGTTCATCACTGAGGGCGGTCGACCATTCCTTCGAAGTGAAATACCCTTGCTCGGCGAGCTTGACCGCGAGCGCGAATGCCTGGGCCTGCCAGGGCTCGGCAAACACCGGGCCATCTTCGTCCCGCAGCAGGTGCGGCAGCGCTGCAAGGCTTCCGAGTTCCAAAACTGGATCAGGCTGGTTCAAGGTAGTCGTCCCACATAGCTAGAGAAACAGCGTCACCCGGCGCGGCCTGCTCACCCCACAGCTCACGCGCGGCAAAGCGCACCGAGTAAACGTGTTGCGGCTTCTCGCCGAGGAAATGGGCGTTAGTGTCCGGGAAAACAAAGACACCGTGGTCGCGGTCGATCGTGCCGAGCTTGCCACGCACGTACCGCGGGAGGCGCGTATGACCGGTCGGATGCATGTTGCGGGCGCGTACCCGCTGGCCGACTTGGAAGCGCGCGAGTACCTGGACTTCGCGGCTAGCGGGCCCGCCCCGCGCGATAAGCGGCAGCACTTTGTCGGCAGTAAGTGGCGGAATCGCCTTCGGTGAGCTAGCCGCAGGCTTGCCGTTCTCGAGCTCGGCACCCGTGACCAGGCCGCTCTTGATCAAGAGTTCGACCAGACCCGCGATCCATTTCTCGTAGTAGGTCATCCGCAGATATTCGGCGGAAGGGATCAGCTCACGCTGGTGACGGGAGGCGTCAAGGGTCCATTTTCGCCAGGCTGCCATTGCGAGCGTCAGTGCGAACGCCCGTGCCTCCCAGCGCTCGTGGAACACAGGCTCGTCTTTCTCTTTTTGGATCGGACCCATGCCATGCATGCCGCCCATGTCGTGCACCCCATTCATGCTCGAGCGCCCTACCCCGGTAGCATGACCTTGGCGACGCCAATCATCGCGTCACACGTGACCAACGCGGCGAGCGCTTCCTCGCTCAGCTGATCGCTCACGAGCGGGCGCTCCGGCAACACGAGATAGCGCAGCTCCGCGGTGCTGTCCCAAACGCGGACTTCGACATCCTCCCCGAGCTCTAGCCCAAATTCGCGCAGCACGCCTCGTGGGTCGATCACCGCACGGGAGCGATACGGCGCCGACTTGTACCAGACCGGTGGTAGACCTAAGACCGCCCAGGGATAACAAGAGCACAACGTACAGACGACAAGGTTATGCACCTTGGGCGTGTTTTCGACCACCACCATGTGCTCGCTCCCGCGACCGCCATAGCCGAGCTCCGCGATCGCGGCAGTGGCGTCAGCGAGAAGGCGTTTTTTGTAGGCAGGATCGACCCAGGCCCGCGCAACCACGCGCGCGCCGTTGCGCGGACCGATCTTGTTCTCGTAAGCGTCGATCAGGGCATCGAGTCCGGCCGGATCAACTAGCCCCTTTTAGACAAGTAACGACTCGAGAGCTTTCACTCGCAGGGTGGCGTCTGAAGGAACGGTCTGGCGCCAGTGATCGTGGTGTTCCATTTTGGCGTCCTGCACAGATGGCAAGTATACACCAGAGCGTCTCGAGGGTAGCCGGAATTTTTACAGTGACCAAGGGTACAATTTCCTTGCATCCAGATCTTGACGTCCACCGCTGAATACGGCACACCTCAGCGGGTCTAAACCACGGTTTTAGGAGGTTATGATTTCCCCCAAGACACAGACGAACCTCGCCAACGCAAAAGACCTACTTCGAAGACCACCTGACGAGCGGCGACTACTACAGCCAGGGCAAGCACACTGCAGGGACCTGGTTCGGCAAAGGCGCGGAAGAACTGGGTCTAAGAGGCATCGTTGAGGAGGATGCATTTTTGGCGATGTGCGAAGGCATTAACCCCAATACCGGCGAAACCCTGACAGCGAGGAAGAACACCACAAGGGTGGAAATCCTTAACGGCGAAACCAGAGAAGTGGCCAATCGCCGCGCCTATTACGATTTTACCCTTTCTCCGCCCAAGTGCGTTTCCGTCGCTGCCCTGGTCGGAAACGACGACCGAATCGTCGAGGCGCACAAACAGGCCATCGACGTAGCTATCGGCGAGCTCGAGACCTTTGCAGCCGTCCGGGTCCGCTCCGCTGCCGATCCGTTGAACGGGAAAGACCGGCTTACCGGCAACATGGTGGCCGCGGTCTTCCATCACGAAACCAGCCGCGCCGTCGCAGAGGGCATCGCCCCCGACCCCCACCTCCATTCCCATGTGCTCGTGTTCAATGCGACTATAGACACTGCTCTCGAGCATGACACTGCCGCGGGACGCGGCAAAGAACGGCACATCCGTGCCTTGCAGAATTTTGAGATGTTGCGCGCGCAGAAATATGTCGATGCGGTCTACTACCACGAACTGAGCCGGAAGCTGCATAAGTTCGGGTACGAGACTGAAACAACCAAGACCGGGTTCGAGATCAAAGGAATTTCCGAGGCGACGCGTGAGCGGTTTTCCAAGCGTCATGACAAAATCCAGGAACTTACCGCGCAGCTGATCGCGAACGGCGCCCGGCGAAACGAGAAGACACTAGCCGCGGCGGCAGCGCACGACAACCGGGTACGCAAACAGCCGCATCACTCGGCCGAAATCTTGAGGTCAGACTGGCTCGACCAGATGCCGGAACAGGAAAGAGCGGCGCTGGACATGACCCTGGCGAAGGGGGGCGAACAAGGGCGCAATGGGCGAACCCAGCCAGACTACAAAAGGGCCTTTGATTGGGCGGATCGCCATCACTTCGAACGCAAATCCGTGGTCCGCGATGTCGAGCTTTGGACGGATGCCATGCGCGAACTGCGCGGGACCGAAGCAACAGTTTCGGGTCTCAAGGACCATTTCGCGTCGCGTGCTTATGTGCGGGACCAGGACGGGCGCCGGCTGACCACCCCGGAAACGCTCACCCGGGAGCAGCGCCTGATTGCGATGGTCCAGGTCGGGAAAGGCCGGTACCAGCCATTGATCGACGACCTATCGGATCTCTCCCCCACCCTGAACGAACGTCAGAAAGGAGCCGTCGAAACTCTGGCAGGCAGCCGTGATTTTCTCACCGTGTTCCGCGGCGGCGCCGGAACAGGCAAAAGCTTCACCCTTGCCGAAGTGAACCGGCTACTGACTGCCGAGGGTCAAAATGTCGTTGCCGTTGCGCCCCAAAACAGTCAGGTCCAGGACCTGGAAAAAAGTGGCCTTCGCCATGCGCAAACCCTGGCGAGTTTCTTGCAAGGCAACGATATTAGCCGTGGCTCGGTCATTCTGCTGGATGAGGCCGGCCAGGTCGGCGGTTCCGATTTTCTCAAGCTCCTGGTTCTCGCCAAAGAATACGACTGCCGCGTCATCGCCAGCGGCGACACTCGGCAACATGGCGCGGTCACGGCTACGGACGCCCTTGTCGCGATTCAGCGCTACGCTCAACCCACTGTGGCCTGGGTCGCAGCGACGACATCTACCATCCAGCGCCAGCAAGCTCCGTGATATCGGAAAGCCGTTGCCGCTGCTGACGCCGGTCTGCCGACTCGCGCCTTTGAAATTCTGGAAGCGAACCGGGCTGTGCTGGACGTGACCATCCGCGACAAACACGCCGATGTTGCAAAAGCTTTCTGCAATCGCTCCGGAGATGGTGGCACCTGCCTCGTTGTCACCCAGACAAATGCCGAAGTCGATCTTTTGAACGAAGCGATTCGCAAAGAACTGATCTATAGAAATCTCCTGGGATCTCCCCTGCTCCGCTTGCCAGCGTTGCGCCCACTGGATCTGACCTTCGCACAAAAGCTTCAGCCGCAACAGTACGCCGGAAACATCTTTGTCATCGGGAACCGGAAAGTGGCCGGGCTCGAAAAGAACCAGGCCGGCCGGTTCAAGCGTGCCCAGGACGACTCGATTGTCGTCGAGGATGCATCGGGTGTGGAACATGTCATTCGCGGAAATCAGCTCGACCGTGTCACGGTATGCGAAGAGAAAGAGCTGGAATTTCGGGCCGAAGAACAATTACAGATTAAAGCCAACCTCAAGACCGGGGAAGGGGTTCGACTGGCAAACGGCTCCATCGTCAGACTGGAAGGCATTGATCCCGAGACCGGTGACATCCAGGTCAAAGATAGACAAGATCGGGTTCTAACCCTGGATCCGGCCGTTCGTATGCTGCAGTACGGGTACGCGTCAACCTCGTACGGGTCTCAGGGCAAGACCGTGGATCACGTGCTGATCTCAGACAGCCAATGCAAAGCAGTTACGAACCAGAAAGAATTCTATGTTTCGATTTCGCGCGGTAGACAATCGGTCGCCATTTACACTACCGACCGGGAAGCACTCCGTGACCACGTCCAGCGGCTTGGTGACCGGGAGCTGGCGTTGGATCTAGACGCGGAAAGAGGTCGCTAGCGCGCGGCTTGGTGGTTCCCGCTTTATCAGATACTAAGCCATTGTTGATCCGCTTCTCAGTAACCTAGCCTGACTTGCGCGTTTTGGGATTTTGCCGAGCGCTTTTTGAGGAGGTAATCGCCTGCGAAGCCTCTATTTTACAGCATCGTTATCCGAAAAATGCCAATTATAGTCACTAATTTATGTGATTATTTT
>JBAUZZ010000400.1:0-21067 GCA_049585495.1 Chthoniobacterales bacterium
GCCGACGATACGCTCTTGGCCTTTCTCGCCTCGCTTTAATATTCCGAGCTCTTATCAATGAAACGCAAGCATGGGGCCAGATCGCCACCAACAACTCGGAATATTCCGGAACTCGGAATATCGGAAATTTAAGTACGGTAAGGAGCGCTCTCCTCGTGGACTGGAGTGCGAATGCACTCAGAAGGAACGCTCAACCTCCATCACAAAGCAGTCGGTCTTCCAGTACCCGTTTTGCCGTGAAACGAGCTTTAATCGAGTTCTGGAGCGTTTTCTTTTAGTCGAATGATCCTTGGAAGGGCCTAAGCGTACGATTTTTTCCGTTTCGTGAGGTCAGGCGAATTCAGACCCTTTATGGCAGAATGTGGCGTATTACGTCTCTGGCGGACACACTGCTGCGACTCGTACATTTCGCCACAACTTATTAACCGGACAATTCATATGACCATTACCACCCGGAGCGGGTCGCAGAGGCGGTCAATCGTCTGCTGGGATACCTGCCGGTAGGGATTTCGTGACTTCGTCGCGAAATCGGAAAAGCAGAAGCCGGGGTACACGTCCATTTTATCAATCTCTTCAACGACGACCCGCACGACCGTATAGTCTTTTCGGTTTATGCAGCGCTTTGTGGTCCGATATTCTTTGATTGGGTCCGGAAACACTTCAGTGCGGTCGGGGCGTTGTCCGCGAATACGATCTCAGTGACGAATCGTATTAAAAACGGGTTGCCAGCAGCTTACATGATTCGGAAGCTGTTATCTCGAGTGGAGTAATCTGTCGTTAGTTCACCCGTTCGGTCGGTAACTCTCAAGCATGACTCTGGCGATTCGGTGGCCTTCCAACGCACACCCGCTGAGCGAACGTAAAAAGTCGATTTGACTTGAAAAAGGGTGCCAGTACAGACACAGCCTCATCGACATACTGGGGCACGTCGTAAAGCTGCATGTGATTCGAGCCTTCTACGACATGAAAGTTCTTCTTGGTGCTGGCGGCGCGCTTGTACAGGTCATCGCTCATCCATTTGCTTCCCGCCATGCTTCCGGCCACGATCTGCAACGGCTGCGTAAGGAAGACCTCCGCCATATTGTATGCGTCGTAGGTGATGATCTGGTTGAGGCTTCTCGCCGTCGCAAACCCCGGCGCAGTGGGATATTCGCAGCGCGGCGTGTGGTAATACTCCCAAGCCTCTTCCAACTCCTTATTCGGTGCGTCTTTCTTGCGAACAGGCGCTAACGGCATGGTTGCAGTAGCAGCCCCGCCGGCCTCGGCAGTTCTCGCCTTTGAACCATTCTCCAGAACAGGAATGGCATCTGCCGATTTGATGTTATTGTCCCAGCCATTGCGGAACATCGAACCGATGTTTACGGCGCTTACCGTTCCGATCGCTTTGATACGACGATCGTTGATGGCTGCATTGGCGGTATAGCCGCCGCCAGCGCAGATGCCCATGGCACCGATTCGGTCGCTATCCACATACGGAAGTGTCGTCAGATAATCGATGACCGCACTGATGTCTTCCGTCCGGATGTAAGGGTTTTCCAACTGGCGCGGCTCGCCTGTGCTTTCCCCCTGATAAGAGGCGTCGAAGGCGATGGTCACGAACCTTCTCCCGCCAGCTTTCGGGCGTACAGACCTGCCGTCTGCTCCTTCACGCCGCCACCAGGATGCGCTACGACGACAGCGGGGTATTTCTTGCTTTGATCGAATCCCTTAGGGAAGTCGATGACTGCGGCAATGGTGATGTTCTGTCCGTTCTTGCTGAGAAAATTTACCTTTTTCATACTTCGGAACTCCTTGGATTGATGGAGTGCATGTCTTCTTGCCAAAGGAATTGTCGGATACGACCGCTACCCGCATATCGTTTCTCCCTGTTCATCATGGTTGCACATAACGCTCGGATGGTCGAAGGCGAGAAGAGGGAAAGCTGCCGGAAAAGCTCTGGGAAGCCCTCACCAAGGGAGACTTCAGCGAGAAGTATTGGTTCGGCTTTCGCATCGAGGTTGAGTTGAAGGCAGGCGGCGACATCCGCATCGTCCCGCCGAAGGGCATGGAAGAGTATGGAGATCACGCCGGCGAGGTATTGGTCTGCGAGCCGTGCCGTAAGCTCGTCTACACCTGGAACCCGAAGGACAAGCCGGAACTCGCCAAAAAGCGCGACGGCCTTTCTCGCGTCGCCTACGAACTCACGCCGATGGACCCGATGGTCAAGCTTCGCCTGATCCATGAAAACCTTCTGCCGGAGGATATCGAGAAGGATCCGAACACGTTTCGGGGCGTCAACAACGGCTGGCCGGCCGTCATGAGCAGCTTGAAAGAGCCTGCTCGAAACGGGTGAGCCGATAACGTTCTCCGTTTCTTCCTAAACCCATTCTTCATGGCTCGATGGGGCTACCTCGAACCAAATCTGCTGTATTGGATTTCCCGAGTGTCTGGAGGTTCCAGAGTTGAATAACAACTTACGCATTGTACCAACGCAATACTGCAAGATTGGGCGAGGGGAGGGTGGAAGAGGGGAAAGGCCTGCCGTATCCGGATACACGCCTGTCAAAAGCGCTTTCGGATTTGAGGCGCGAGGCTGCCGATTCGTTGGACTCAGCTCCCCATCATTAGAACAGCCCGAAAGCGTACCTGGCCGCTGTGCATGCGTTCGTAGGCCTCCTCCACGCGGCTAAGAGGAAATTTCTCAATCATGGGATGCACGTCGCTCAGTGCACTGAATTGCAAAGTGTCCTGAGAGTCGCGGGCGGTGCCGGAATACCAGCCTGAGATTTGCCGCCGGCCCATCAACAACGGCATCACGCCCACGGTGAGCGGATCGTTCGGCGCAGCCGGAATCAAAAGATTGCCATTTACACCCAGTCCACCGACGACGTCAGAGATCGCCTTCGCGCTCGGAGCGGTCGCAAGAATCACTCGCGCGCCGCCGAGCTTCTGCAATTCGGCCACCGTATCGGCGGCGGACGAATCGACGTAATGATGCGCGCCGAGTTTTTTCGCGAGCGGTTCTTTGTCTTTACCACGTCCCAGCGCGACTGTTTCGAAGCCCATTTTGCGAGCGTATTGCACACCAAGATGTCCGAGGCCGCCAATCCCCTGCACCGCGACGACGTCACCGGGACGCGCGCCGGAGTTGCGCAACGCATTGAAGACCGTCACGCCTGCGCACATGAATGGCCCGGCTTCTTCCGCCGCTAACTCGTTAGGAATCGCTGCCAGCGCTTCCGCCGGTGCGATCATGTATTCGGCATAGCCACCATCGCAGTCGATACCCGTCACCTTGCGATTAATGCACATGGCGAAATCGCCGCGTCGACATTCATCGCAGACGAAGTCATGGCCACCGTGCCAGCCTACCCCAACGCGATCGCCTTTTTTCCAGGCGCTGACTCCCGCTCCAAGAGCATCAAGGCGGCCGGCAATTTCGTGACCCGGCACACGCGGATATTGCAGGCCGGGCCAGAGTCCTTCTTGTACCACCACGTCGCTGTGGCAGATCCCGCAGGCTTCCACTTTTACCCGCACCTGCCCCGCCCCTGGTTCGGGAATATCGCGTTCAACCAACTCAAAATCGCCTCCTGCTTTGCTGATCTGGGCCGCTTTCATTTTCGTTTTCATTGCGAGCTTGGGTTCGTCATCCTTTTTTGTCTAAGGTTTGAGAGAAGAGATCGAATCGATGATCTCATTTGTGGCCACAATCCCATACCTTGCCTCCCTCGGAAATGAAATCGTTGTACGGATCGATGACGAGAAGTGCAGTGATCTCTTTTTCAAAATTCAGATTTTCCGGCCGCGTGGCAGGAAAAGCAGGTGTTGTGCACCGCTTCGTCGGCGGGTTTCCCGTCGTTAAAATTGAGCGAACCCCCAGCCGCCGGTCGAGGCGTATTTTCTTGAGTCCTTGACCATGAACTGAATCCTATTCTTGGGTGGCCCGGGCACGAAAGAATGGAGACGGCCAAAGGCTTTTTCGCTCTCCTCCAACGGGACGTAACTCCAGGCGAGCCGGGCACCTGCGGGAATTCCGTCCGAGAATGGTGCGCGAGCTGGAGGCGAAGGGCACATTGTGGGAAGCACTCTTCGAGGCACAGGAACGTACGATCGACGAAATGGAAGCACTCACGCGAGCGGTTCCTAAGACATTTCCGCCCACTCTGACAGAGGTGCTAGGCGTGACGCTTACCAAATAAATGCCACGCCTCAACAAGTAGAAGCGAACTTGGGGCCATCAGAATAGTTGATAGCTAATCGACAAGTACGATGGTGGGTAGCCAGCAAAGGGCAAGGAACCTAAACCAATGAAAAGCTCATTGGTGCAAAGGTCGGGTGATTAAGGTTTCATAGCTCGGGAAAACGCAACGTAGCTCAGTCTGGAGGCCAGTCCGCAGGCCAGGTTGATGCCACTCGCTTGAATCCGTATTTCTCCAGGATCGGACGGCTGGAAGGCAGCGCATCGACACGTAAGTAGCAAACCGAATCGAATTGCCTGGCATGTTGAATCCGTGCTGATAGAAGCGCCCAATAAACTCCGCGTCCGCGAAATTCCTCAAGAACGCTTCCGCCCCAGAGTCCCGCAAAGATGCTTTGTAGCGAGGCTGTCACCCGTCCGAATCCAATCGGTTTTTGATCGGAGTAGGCGACGAACGCAAGATCGCGTTGGAGCGGATCGCTTAAATTAGACAGAAGGAACTCGCGAGTTGTGTGTAACTCGTCCCAGATCGCGGACTCAAGAGAGAGGAACTGCACGATCCCTTGCTCGTCTGTTACCGGTCTGACGGTGACCCCTTCCGGTGCCGGCAGTAGCAGGACAGGCGGCAGCTCCTGCAAATCGAGAACCATGAGTGCTTCTTCTTCTCCGATGTTGAAGCCGCGGCTGCGCAAGCACGCCAGCAAGTTCGATGGCTCATCATGACTATAGACCTTCCATTCAAACCCCCGGCGCAGTTTGGCAAAATAACCGATCTCGCGACTGATTATCGTTTCCGCTTCTTCCGGGAAAAATCGAGAATAAACAATGCCGTTCCAGGACCTACCGATTGCGCGAACCACATGCGGCGTCTTTTCCAACGTGACGTCGGAGTCCGGAACCGCCTGCCGCTCGGCGTCGAGACGTGATAAAATTATTCGGTCGTTCATCGTTGGAAATTCGCCTTTTGAAATACGCCTTGATCCTACTATCTGATTCTGACCGAGCCATGAGCCTTAGTCGAAGAAGAGCGTCTGCGGAACCGGCGCCTATCTCCGAAAGTCCGATGGAAACGACGTTCGCGAGCAGCTTAAATTCATGCATCTGGCGCGACATTAACACGTCTGGCCCTTTAGTAGAAGCGTGCAATCATTGACTAGTCGAAACAACTGGTCGGTGCGCTATGCGCGAAATCCAAGCTTCCGAAGCGAAAACTCATCTGCCTCAGCTTCTTTGTTCGTCAGGCAGCAGCCATGATCCGACAACGGAAGCGTCGACGACGAAGGGCATCAGTATTTGTGCCCCTCATGGCGCATGGCCAGCAATTCATTGAGAGGAACACGGGGCATCGTAGCACGCAGAGCCTTAAGCCGTTCGACCGCCTCGGATCGTGCGCCACGTCGGATGCTCTCTTCAGGGATCAGGCGGGCAATGGGACGGCCGTGACGCGTGATGATCACACTCGCCCCACGCTCAACTTCATCAGGTGCAAACATTGAGGCACGTGAGGCCTGCCGGCCAGAGTCTCGCCCGCCGAGCCCCCGCTTCGCGAGTGCTTGACCGAGGGTCGGGCCTATAGCTGGGGGCTAATCAAAACGCGCCCACGGGCGTTTTACGAGGTCGAGTTTAGGCGAGCCGGGGCTGAAACGCTCAATTCGAGCCTGGCTAGTTATTATGCTTATAACGTATAAACTAGGCCTAAGCTACTTATTGTATGACACTAAAATCACCATAAGGCTTCGGCTTTCGACATGCCGCACGATCCGTCGTGCCACCTCGAGATTAACGCGCTTCGTTGTGATGTCTGTAGGCCGAAACGAGTGCATTGAATACTGCCACTCCGTGCCGATCATTAAGCCGGTGGTTCCACTTTGACCGCCTTGAAGGATTTGATGGGCGCTCCAAATCTTGCGAAGATCGAACCATTGCATGAAAAATGAGACCACCGACGAATGGGGATTTGATGCTGCTCTTGCGCACGGCCTGGCTCGAGTGGGATTAGGATTGAATATAGCCATGCACGGGTACGGCCGTCTGCCGAATCTTGCCGGATTTGCAAACGGAATGGTGAAGCAGTTTGCCGGGACGTTTCTGCCGGGTCCGCTCGTCTATATCACAGGGTTTGGCATCGCAATCGGTGAAGCGGTCGTCGGGACACTCGTGTTTTTGGGGCTCTGTTGTCGGCCGGCTCTTGTGATTGGTACATTGTTGATGATGCTATTGATCTTCGGCAGCACGCTCATTCAGCAATGGGAAATAGTTTCTGTCCAAATGATATATGTCGCGTTTTACGCTGGATTGCTGGCAACAGCTCGATATGACCGTTTTTCCCTCGACGAGTTGCGTCAGCGCAGATAGGACGAATACATTCGACCAGAGCCGATCCGCCCTTAAGCGGGGCCGGCCCATTGTACGCCGAAGACAACGATGGGCTGGCCGAGCGGGCCATAGAACATAGTTTGCCGAAGCGCCCACGTCTGCCGTCGTTCCGCGTTACAGATTTCAATATTTGACTTCTGTAACAGATACTCGCACACTTGCTCATGTCAACACTGGAAAAGAGCAACACAATGAATGAACACAGTGAAGCCACGCTCGGCGGCCGGTTCACGTTTCCCGGCACGTCATTGACGGTCCAACGGATAGGCTACGGCGCGATGCAGCTGGCCGGCCCCGACGTGTGGGGGCCGCCCAAGGACCCGGACGGTGCCGTCACCGTTCTTCGCGAGGCCGTCGCGGCCGGCGTGAACCATATCGACACGGCCGACTTCTACGGCCCGCACGTCACCAACCAGATCATCCGGCAGGCCCTGCACCCGTACCCGACTGGGATCGTGATCGTCACAAAGCTCGGGGGCCGCCGCCCTCCCGACAAGTCGTGGCAACCGGCCATCTCGCCCCAAGACCTGACCGCCGGCGTCCACGACAACCTCCGCAACCTGGGCCTGGACGCGCTCGACATCGTCAACTACCGCGTGATGGGATCGGGCCACGGCCCCGAGGAGGGGTCCATCGCCGAGCAGGTGACGGTGCTGGCCGACCTCCGACGCAAGGGGCTGATCCGCCACATCGGCCTGAGCAACGTCACGGCCGCCCAGGTGGCCGAGGCGCAGGCGATCACTGACGTCGTGTGCGTGCAGAACAACTACAACCTGGCTCACCGCGACGACGACGCCCTGATCGACGACTTGGCCCGGCACGGCATCGCGTACGTGCCGTTCTTCCCGCTCGGCGGGTTCACGCCGCTGCAGTCGTCCACCCTGTCGGCCGTCGCGGGCCGACTCGGGGCCACGCCGATGCAGATCGCGCTGGCGTGGCTGCTGCACCGGTCGCCCAACATCCTGTTGATCCCTGGCACGTCGTCGGTCTCCCATCTCCGCGAGAACCTGGCCGCCGGTCGGTTGACGCTGTCGCCGCAAACCTTGACGGAGTTGGACGGAATCGCCGCCGCCGCGGCGGAGGTGAAGCACTGACTACGGCAGGCTCTCTGGTCCTCTCTCCCGGACTGCCGAGAGAGGAGGCCGGCGTGTCGAGAGGTCCACATGCCCCCTGCTGACTCCCCGCTCACCCGCGATCGGATCCTGACCACGGCCGAGGACGTCATCCGCCGGTATGGCCCGGCCAAGGCGACCGTAGTGGATGTGGCCCGGGCGCTGGGAGTGAGTCACGCGGCCGTCTACCGGCACGTGGCGACCAAGGCCGAGTTGCGGGACCTGGTCGTCGGCCGGTGGGTGGAGGCGACCATGCCCCGGCTGCGGGCCATTGTCGCCCTGCCGGGCCCTGCCCCGCAGCGGTTACGACGCCTGTTCGACGCCCTGATCGCTGTCAAACGCCGCCGGGCTGCCGACGACCCGGAGCTGTTCGCCGCCTATCGGACGCTGGCGGCCAACGCCCAGTCCGTCGTCGCCGCCCACGTCGACGAGTTGGTAGGGCTGGCCGCGATGGTCATCCGCTCCGGCGTGAATGAAGGCACGTTCCGCACCGTTGACCCCGTGGCCGCCGGCCGGGCGGTGCTAGTCGCCACGTCCCGGTTCCACCATCCGGCCCACGCCGCCGAGTGGGTCGATGCAGCCATTGACGCGGCATACAATGACGTGTGGCAGCTGCTGATGGAGGGGCTGTGCGTCGCGAAGAGCCGCGGTGAAGGTCGGAGATCGCGTGCTGGCCATGTCCGCTGGAATTTGTAGGCAGCGGAAATGCTTCTCGCCCGACTGAAACGCGCTGGCAAAAATTATCTGGCGGGTGGCCGGTCATTTTTTGCTGATTTGGCCAGGGCGGCGGCGATGAAAGCTCTCACAGATTCTGTCTCAGCGTCTTTGCGCCAGAGCGCGACGATGGACCTCGGCGGTAGGGCGGGCCGCAGTTTCAGGAGTTTCAGGCGCGGTCCGGTCATGCCGCTCACACAGCTGAGCACAATGCCAAACCCGTGGCCGGCGGCGACGGCGGCGATCAGGCTCGTCACGCCGTCGTGCTCACTGCCGATGCGCGGCTTGCGGCCGATGGTGGCGAACAGCTTTTCGAGATGTTCGTGATAGTCGGGATAATCTTTGCGGGTTAGTGCCGCGACTGGTTCGAGCGCCATCTGGTCGAGGCTGACGAATTTTAATTTTGCCAGCGGATGCGTTGCCCCGACGGCGACGCACGGTTCGTAGCGTTCCAGTTCTTTCGCACCCCGGGAAAGCTGCCCCTAAAAGTGCGCAGGACGCGCGGCAAAATCTCCACCGTCCCGGACGGTGCGTAACCGGCGTTGATTTCCGCCTGAGACGCAAGGACGGCGCGGGCTTTTTTCACCGCGTCGGCGGTGCGCCGAAGAATGTCGCGGGCTTCGACGAGAAAAATTTTTCCGGGCGCCGATTGTAACATAACGTCCTTTATGATACAGGAGTAGGGGACCTCAAAAATCACCTTTAAGTCGCTTTGGAACGCTCGGAAAATGTCACGCTTACATCGCCTCAACGCCTTAACCCTCCGCTACGCCCACACCGTCCCGGCGATTCTGGCCAATGCCGGCGAAAACGCCGCCACGAAGTTCCTGGAGTTTTTCGCGGCCAGGATCCGGAACCTGAACACGCGCGAAGCTTACGCACGAGCCTGCGCTCAATTTTTGGCGTGGTCCGAGCAGCACGTTGACGACATTCGGTTGGTCACGCCGATGCACGTCGCTGGTTACATCGAACAGCATCCGGGCTCGCCGCAAACGATCAAGCAGCACCTGGCAGCCATTAAGATGCTCTTTGATTACCTCGTGGTGAGCCAGATCGTACCGATCAACCCGGCAGCGCCGGTCAAGGGTCCGACCCACGTGGTCAAGCGCGGCAAGACGCCGATCCTGAGTGTCGAGGATGCCAGAACGCTTCTAAATTCCATTCCCACGGATTCCCTGCAGGGTTTGCGGGACCGGGCCTTGATCGGGGTGATGCTTTTTTCATTTGCGAGGGTTTCAGCCGTGCTCGGGATGCGGGTTAGTGATTTTTATGAAAATGGTCGCCGTCGCTGGTTCCGACTGCTGGAAAAGGGCGGCAAACATCACGAAGTACCGGTCCACCACAAGGCCCAGGATTATCTGGTCGAGTATCTCGAAAAAGCCGCTTTTCAGACGCACGCGCCGCTTTTTCAAACCTTCCGTAAGAAAAAGCCTACCGGACGGGCTATGTCGCGCTCTGAGGCATACCGGATGATCCGGCGCCGAGCGATTGATGCCGGTGTCTTTGCTCCGGTCTGCTGTCACTCATTCCGGGCAACCGGAATAACTGTTTATCTTGAAAACCAGGGAACTCTTGAGACAGCCCAGAAGATCGCGGCTCACGAGAGTCCGCGCACTACGAAGTTGTACGATCGAACCGAGGACCAACTTACTCTTGATGAGATTGAGAAGATTTCGGTTTGATAACACGTAGGTGCCAGGGAAATTGATAACCCTTTTCAAAAGTCTTCTTCACAACATTGGTGTAGTGGTAGTGGGGCTAGGCGTTGCTTTCATAGGCACGAGATTAGATTCACTTCTAGGGATAAGTGGTTTTAACTCAATTTTTGCAACCGCCGCCGCATGGCTACTTTTAGCCGGCGGTTTTCTTCTGCGAGTATGGGCAACGTTCTACTTCTATGAGCGGAAGATGAATGTGATCTCGCTAGCGCCACAAAAGACACTTATTACTTCTGGCCCTTATCGCTTCTCGCGAAATCCACTCTATCTTGGTGGAAATGTATTTATTTTTTTCGGAGCG
This sequence comes from Chthoniobacterales bacterium, assembly GCA_049585495.1. GTDB lineage: Bacteria > Verrucomicrobiota > Verrucomicrobiia > Chthoniobacterales > JAFAMB01 > JBAUZZ01. Next base: position 10,402 of record JBAUZZ010000400.1, read on the forward strand.
GCGTTGTTGCTAGGATCGCCAAGTGGACTGGTTATTACCGCCGTACATATCCCCCTAGTTGACATTTTTATCAGGCGAGAGGAAAAGCAATTAAAGAAGAACTTCGGCGAGGAGTGGGTACGTTATGCGAAGCGGGTACCTAGATGGCTCTGACGACCGCCGGGGACAGAAGGTCCTGGTCTGAGACATGGAGCGGATTCGTTATTGATGGCAACCATCCAACGTTTTGCCCGCCGCTCACTGCTACCCGAAAAATGACGCGGACGCCCAGAATGCGAACGACCGCGGATTATGCCGGGTTATTCGGCCGCAAATTCGCCGGGACCCGTGCGCCGAACTCCTCGCATCCGGTACATCTGGGCGGTGAGGCTATTCTTTGGGTTAGACGAACGAAATGAGTAACCAGCCGCTAGGAGCCGGGTGTAAATCCTGGCAACTTTCATCGGCTTTCCCTGTCTCCGGAGGATTTGCCGGACGCCTGCTGCGACGCCGCTTCTCTGAGCACCTTTGTTGACCTGCTTCCTGGCTCGCCTGGCGATAAGGTTCTTTCTCCTCATACCATCCTGAGACTTTGGTGGCCCAACCTCGGCCAGCAAATTCCGAAGCTCGATTTCCAGATGCTCAATCTCTCCCTGAATTTCAGCTGCCTTCCTTAATGTGGAAGAAGATAATGATTTTAACATCTCTAAGACTACAAAACTCCGCGGTCTTTTCAATAGAACTGCTTGAGTCAGGGTAATACCGGGCAATTGGCCAGAGAGTTGGAGTCTTAGTCTGGAGTTTGAAACGCTGGGCAAGCTTTATGGGAAGGACTCGGCTCCTGGCGGGGCCGCAGCGGATGAATGCTGTAAACTGATAAACATTTACCGCGTGAGGTTCGCTTTGTGACAGAAGCATCTGACCAAAGAAGTTCAGGTAGCAATCCCCCACTCTCCCGCCCAACTCGTTGCGGAACCGTATCCGCCCGTAGCAGTGTAAGATTTTAATTAAAAAAGAAATTTGAGATTCTTGAGATTCCAAACGCACGAGGCCAGCCAGAAGCAGATCGGAGTGGATTATTCTTTATTCGAACAGACGCTCTCCGATCTTTTCGGGATCTTGGCGGAGATCAAGCACCGCATGAATAACAATCCTGTTTGATTCGGTAACGTATAAGGTACCAAAAGGGTATCTCGGGATGAGCAAACGGCGATATCGACCCCGATAAAGCCGCTCAATGAGAGGAAACCTTCTAAGATGCTCAAGCCTCGACTCTACAGGTTCACGCAATTGGGGGAAACGTCCGACAGTCGGGAACTTGTTGGACTGCTTTGAAAGCTCGGGCGGGGGCTTTGAATGCCAGTGTGACCCGATGACTGACGCTTCCAGGATGCCGTGCGAGGAGTCAGTTACCAAACGCAGTGCGATCCTTTGAGATCGATCGAGAGATCTAGAACGCAGCGGGAGTCCACCTTTCGCTAGAACTTGTCCGGCGTTTGCAACAGCTTCTGCACTTCCGCCGATTTGTAGTTTTCTGGCGTAATCAGCACTGGAGCTAATTCGATTTTCTTTTTTTCGATCGGCGCCTTCTTGAGGGCCTTATCAATGTAATCCACACCTTGATAACCCATCTGATAGGGATCCTGCGCAATAATACAGTCGATCACGCCGCTCTCAAACAATGGTAGAATCTCAGGGCTCGGGTCAAACGTAACGACTCTGACTTTCTTTTCCAACCCCTTCGCTTTAATGGCTTGGCAAACGCCAACGGCCGTTGGTGCGCACGCGGAGAAAAAGCCGGCAATATTCGGATTACCATTCAACTGATCACTCGCGATGTTCATTGAAGCGGCGGCATCCGCATTTGTCCACTGGATTGGCAGGACCTTCATGTTCGGAAATTTTGCGATCGCGTCGTTGAACCCAAGACTGCGCTGGGAACTGACCGAACCGGCCTGGATGCCCAGGTTTGCCACCAGCCCCTTTTCGCCAAGCAGCTTGGCCATTTGCAGGCCAGATTTATAACCGCCTTCGTAATTGTTGGTGGTTATACTTGCCCTCGGGACATCGCTGTCGATTCCGGAGTCTACCATCACGACTGGCACCCCAGCCTTGTCGGCGTCTTCCACCGGCGGAATGAGACCTTTGGAATCAAGGGCGGCAAGCAGAATGCCGACTGGTTTGGATCGCGCGATGTTTCGAACAAGGTCGACCTGGCTGGCCACCTCGCTCTCACTAGCCGGTCCTTGATAATCGATGGTATACCCTAGCTCTTTGGCTCGATCTTTGGCGCCCTTCACCAGAAACAAATAAAAGGTTGCCGAAGTAGATTTAGGAATGAAGACGATTGTACCCTGACTCGCAGCCTTCGCGAAACGAGGGTGGGCACAAATGAGCAACACGCCGATCAAGGCGGTTGCCGATAAGAAACGAAACGACATTTTCATGGGGGGAGATTGGATTTTGCGTCTGCTACAAAGCAACCGCTTAAATTGTACAGGACTTGACTCTCGAACGAAACCTTTTTCCCGCCTTCAATCCGATATTTAGCTTTCGACCACCCCAGGAGTCATCATCGAATTGACTCGATAGAATCAAGAAAGCGCTACAAGTTGGCTGCTGTGTCAGATCCTTCGTCTCCATTGATCCACAGCCACCGCCGCGATGATCACGGCACCGTTCGCTACATATTGCCAGAAAGCGTTAACTCCAAGCAGATTTAGCCCGTTGCGGATAGTGGTGACCAGCAAGGCCCCGATCAAGGTAGCAATGACATTACCTTCGCCTCCAAATAAACTGGTACCCCCAATGACCACCGCGCCGATTGCCAACAACTCGTAGCCGTTACCGCCCGCCGGCTGCACCGTTCCGAGCCGCGCCGCTTCGATCACAGCGCCGACCCCGCAGAACAGGCCGGATAAAGCATAGGTACCCAACACTACCAGGCCAAGATTGATGCCGGACAATTCCGCGGCTTCGGCGTTGCTGCCGGTGGCGTAAATAAATCGACCGAACCGAGTGTAACGCGCAACGAAAAAGACCAATGCGAATACGGCTAGCAAGATCAAAGTCGGGACCGGGACCAAGTCGAAAAGTTTGCCTTGCCCGATCCAGAGATAGTCCTCGCTCAAGCCAAAGATCGGGATCCCACGGGAAAGGATCAGAGCCAGACCGCGGGCCATTCCGAGCATGCCCAGCGTTGCGATGAATGGAGGCACCCGTAGCCGAGTAATAAAAAGGCCGTTCATCGAGCCGAGCACCGCCGCGGTGAGCAGCGTGGCGCCCACGGTCAACCAGAGATTTCTTGTTGCCTGAAATACTAACCCGCCCGCGACACCTGAACACGCGAACACCGAGCCAACGGAGAGGTCAATGCCCCCGGAGAGAATCACCAATGTTTGGCCCGCCGCGATAATCCCGATTACCGCGGTTTGCAGCGTAATTTCGGTCAAATTGCCTACCGTGAAAAAATAGGGGGACAGGAGTGATAGCAAAAACCACATCAAGATCAGAATGAGCAGCATCGAGACAGCTTGATTACTCAGCACAGCACGGAGTTGTCTGAATCGATCCGCTTCCGGTGTTTGCATCTGCTGATTAGGAGGCTGGCGCAGCAGCTCGACGCGTGCAGTATTCCAGGATCTCATGTTTGTTGGTCCGGGCCGGATCCAACACGGCGATCACGCGATAGTCGGCAAGCACCAAGATGCGATCGGCAATCTCCAACACTTCGTCGATGTCGCTGGAGACCAAGATGACCGCCTGTTCCGGCTCTTGCCGAAAGTGCCGAATCAATCGGTAGATGTCTTGGCGAGCGCCGACGTCGATTCCGATGGTTGGTTCATCCAGCACAAGGAGCCTGCACTTAGCCGCAAACCACTTCCCCATCACCACCTTCTGTTTGTTGCCGCCACTCAAATATTTTACCGGTTCGTTCGCCCCGCGCGTCCGAATTCGCATCGAACTCACCGCGTTCTCAACTAGTTTGCGCTCGGCGCCCCGATCAAACAACCACCCCTCCTGTTTGACAAGAGTCGCTAAACCAAGATTTTCGCCGATCGCCAAGTTGAGGCACAACCCCCTGCTATCTCGATCCTCCGGGACATATCCAAGGCCTAATTGGACCGCGTCACGCGGCTGGCGGATGGAGAGGGTCCGGCCAGCGAAACGAATCTCACCGGCACTTTTCGGGTCTGCCCCGAAGATCACCCGCGTCAACTCCGTCTTCCCGGCACCCACCAAGCCGGTGATGCCGAGGATCTCATGCTCATGTACAACAAAGTCGAGCGGTATGTCGAAGTGCTTGTTTCGAAGGTGATCGACCGAAAAAAGGATTCTTTCTTTGGGCAGAGCGGCGGGGCGAGGTTCACTTGTACGACTCGATCCGATCATCAAGCGAATAATATCTTTCAGCTCGGCCGTTTTCGCCTCCAGGGTCGCGACGTTGTTTCCGTCCCGTAGTATTGTGATCCGGTCTCCGATGATCTTGATCTCTTCCAACCTGTGTGAGACGTAAACGATACCGAGGCCGCGCTGCTTCAATTGACCAACCAGGCTGAACAAGACTTCGGTTTCTCGTTTGCTAAGCGCGGCCGTCGGTTCATCCATAACAATCACTTGGGCTTTTTTCGATAACGCGATCGCGATCTCCAACATTTGCTGCTGAGCAATGCTGAGATCTTTGACTCGCGCTGCGGGATCGATCCGAAAATGGAGCCGGGCTAGCGCTTCCTGGGCGTTCCGCTGAACCGTCCGCCAGTTCACGAGCCAGCCGCGCTCGCCGACAAACGATTTAAGTGCGAGATTCTCAGCCACGGTGAGATGCGGGATCAGATGAAAATGCTGGTAGATTGTGACAATTCCAAGATCTTCAGCTACCTTCGGCCCGTAATTGCCTCGCACAATCTCTTCGCGAAACCAGATCGAGCCCGAATCGGCGGTATAAGCGCCCGCCAAAATCTTGATCAGGGTCGATTTGCCGGCGCCGTTTTCACCGAGCAGCGCGTGCACCTCACCGGCTTGCAGTTCGAAGTCGACTGTTTTCAGCACCGGTGTGCCGTAGAACGATTTCCGGATGTTTTGCAGTCGAAGCAGCGAGGCCAAGGGGTGGACAGCATTATCGCTTGTCAAAGTCCCAGTTCAACAGCAAAGGATCACGACTTGGACTCGAGGGATCACGGTAACGAGCCGCGGTTAAATCGCTGGAATGAAAGAGCCGATAGCAAATATTCTCGGACACGCGAGGCGCTCCGCGATGACCAGCTCCGTCAATCCGTTTTCCTCGACCTTCACGCGTTACAGAGGCTTTTCGGTCCCAAAGTTTCAGAGTTTCGGTGCTTCCTACTGGACCGGAGCCTAGGCATTTGGGCGGTGGGTCGCCGCGGCAGAACGTCTGGCAGAGAATTTGCTATAAAGACAAGCAGCGACCAAAAAAACCGTGCCCACTAAAATCGCGCTGATGCCGCCGACCGTGGCAAAGGAACTGCCGCCTGAAAGACCATTCAGGTCTGCCTGATGCTGGTTCACTATGATCAGCATTCCTAAGACGGTAAAGCCGATAGCCTGGCTGATTAAACTAATTACCGTCGCGATCCTCTGAAGGGTTTGTCGGTCGAGCAATCGGTCGGGTGGTTCGATCTTCGACTCTAATACTGGAGCGAGCTCGAGGCTGAAAGTGGAAGTGGCGTTCATAGGGGTTTTTTTGTCTCCCGTCTGAGTCCGCGCCATTACAGGCTACGATTCCTCAGCGGTCACCTTCCTCTAAGCATGGGGTGTGCCATCGGGCGCCCCACAAATATCGCCCCTAGGCGAAAGCCTCTCCATGCGCGTTGAGAGCTCGGCGGTACGGCCCGCTTTTGGAATTCAAAATCCCACTTCGCTCCAGCGGATTTTATCGAGGCGCTGCTGCGAACCGTGGTGCCGTTTTGGGGCGAGGGAGAGGCGTTCACGATCCTCCCAAATCAAATCTCACAGAAACTATGGCGGATACAGCAGGCTCCCAATTTCCTTTGCTTGGAACCATGTCAGCCTCAAGAAATCCGCTCAGCAACCGTTCTCCTCGGCATGAGGGGTCGGAGCCACTTCAGTCCGAATCGCGTCGCTCCGGTTCGGCAGAAAACGGGTGAGAAGGTCCCAATTCCCGCGTTAGGCGCCGGTAATCTCGGCAAGTTTGAGAGGCAAGCATCATGGAGTCATTTTCGTGCCGTGTTGTAGGGGTCGCCCCGAAAAATATGCTGGGCTACTTCCCAGTGGCTTTGCGGCCAAACCCATTTCCCCTGGATGCACGTTTCAGCCTTTTTGTACTTGAGCCGCACTTCGGACAAGTCGACGTCATTTTTACGCCTGATCACATTGAGCTTCGGTTTATGCAGGAGCCTGCAGTCGAGCTGGGACAATCGGTTACGATACACTACGAGTTCAGGTGAATTAGCCTCTGAGCTCCCCTCCCTTCGTAAGCGGTGCCGTACCGCATTTTACCTATGGGCTGCCGCCAATTTTGAGAATCGTCTCAGGCGGCAAGTAGCTTATACCAACGAGGCGACGTCCAGCATCTGTCGCGCATATTAAATTGACACATCAAATTGACACTATCACGAGACCGGCGCAACATTTCAGCTCCCTATGGTCTGGAAAAAGTAAGCGACGCTACCATTCGCTCCTCCCTGGACCGTCTGGGGAGCGTGGGGCTTCCCGTCTACATTTCCGAACTGGACGTCAACATTGCCGATGATGATGTTCAACTCGAGCGGTACAAATCTCTATTCCCAATTCTTTGGCAGAATTCCGCTGTCAAGGGTGTAACCTTGTGGGGTTACAAACAAAATCATATATGGAAGTCTCACGCCTATTTGTTGCGCAGTGATGGTAGTGAGCGTCCGGCGCTTGCCTGGTTGAAAGAGTATTGGGGTCACTGGTCGGACGGGCGTTTCGCCCGTCATTTCTGTTCTAGATTGACGGACGAGACACCCATCCCACCTTTTTCGCCATCCAGATTTATAACGAGTCGGTTCGGCTGAAGGATCGTCCGTCATCAGAAACCCCCAGCGGCCGATGACACTCGGTAACAGATGCGCCCAGCCCTCCGGCGACGACGGCGTGCTGGCTTGGCGCCAAAAAAGCGGTGTGCTACATTAATGGCGCGATATGAAAACGGCCACTGTCCGGGAACTGCGTAACCGTTACACCCAGCTCGTCAAGTGGCTGGAAGCCGGTGAGGAAATCTTGATCACCCGGCGCGGCGTTACTATCGCCCGGCTGGTGCCGGAAATGGCGGGAACGCCCGCCAGGGTCGATTGGAGCAAAAGCGCAGCCTTCCGGATGGATCGTAGCGGCATGCGAAAATTGTCGGCCAAGGAAGTGTCGGAGCTGCTCGATTACAATAAGGGCCCATATTAATAATGATCTGCTGCGATACTTCCTTTCTGGTTAGTCTCTACGGCTACGATGTTCACACGGCTAAAGCTATTGCGACTCTGCGCTCCAGCGGAACCGCACTGTTCTGCTCGCTCTTCAACGAATACGAGCTGGTGAATGCGATTCATCTTCGGGTCTGGCGAGGACTTTCCACTCGAGAAGAGGCAAATGTTTTTCTGGCCAGTTTCAGAGCAGATCTAGAGCAATCCGTCTTGCGCCGTCCGACGGTGAACCTAGCGGCCGTCTTGGTCGAGGCTCAGCGATTGAGCACTACCTTTACCGCTCACGGCGGTCACCGGGCTTTTGATATTCTGCATGTCGCGGCAGCCCTGTATTTAGGCGCGCTCGATTTCCTCACTTTTGATGTCAATCAACGCAAGTTAGCGACGGCGGCTGGCTTAAAGCCCGGCCCTTAGGAGTGCACCGCGAAATGATTCGGCAGGCGGCTTGCCGAAATATTTGAGGAAATACGGCAATCCATAAAATGACGCGGACACCCAAAATGCGCGGATGCCTGGAACGGCAGAGGCATTTGCCGCAAGCAGTCGAGCGATCTTCGCCTTGGCCGAAATTGACCCGGCCCGAATCGACCGTCGATCTCGGCAAGGGTGATTCGTTTGACGTTCATCCGAGCTTCTTGCTCCCGTTGAGCTTTTGAAGAAGGATCTTTGCGTCGTCCGGGGTGAGACAAGCGAAATGGTCGATGGGCGGTTCCGAACACTGTTCCACGCGATCGTCCGTCCAGGGTTCCATCGGCCTCGTAACGTAGACCCGGGCTGATGCCCTGAGCCTCACCGCGGCCACGTCTGCGCTCACGACAGTCTCAAACGGGCCGTAAACTATCTTCTCCTTAGTGCTGACGACTACGTACTTTGCTGGTGCGTGCATGTGGCGGCCGTTAATCGCGCTTTTCGAGTGCTAGCAGGGTATGCTTTAGACGGGGCGAACGAATATATTCGCGTCAGCAGGTCCTGAGTCGCGACTTGTTTCGTTTTCAATAGATTGGCAATGTTACTGACGATTATGTCAATTGCAAGTAATATTTTCGTTTGCAATAAAAGCACTTGATTTCGTGTTAGATACGCGGATGTTTTGAAAGCAAGTAATCACGCTTCAAATCAGGAAAAATGGCAAAAGAAATCGATAGTAGCAAAAATAGCGACGACGAGAGCGTTACGGTAAGCGGTACGCGGCTGCCTCGCTCCGTAAAGCTGGAGTTCGAGAAAGCTCTCGAACATTCCCTGGGATTAGATACCCCGGCCACCTTCTTTAGGTTATGCGCCTTGGCTTTCTTGCGTCACTACTACGAAAACCGAAAAATCAAGTGGCCGCCTGTCTTTGAAATCAGTGCAGACCCACTGGAAATAACGGACGCAGCTACTTTTTACCAACCCAAAACAAAATCTGTACAATCCAGGCATTAATTGCGGCAACAAACAGGCCGACGGGAGATGCCGCAGACTGATAAGCCTCTGTTAGGAATTTCTCGCCCAGCCCAGACTGGCGCTTGCCTAAAATCGTTGGGCGCTAAGAACTATATCGCCAAGTCGTGCGCTGCGTAGAGCAGCAAAGCCCCTGTCACCGCAGGCACCAAGCACGATTAGCGCAACACTTCAGCCGCCGTGAGCGCGTAAATCGTCGCGCATTGGGCAATGTTGCGGATTGGAACGAACTCATTCGGCCCATGGGAGACAGTCGGCAATCCCGGCCCATAGGCGAACGCGGGAATACCGTAAGCCGCGTAAAATCGCGTTTCGAGCAGTCCCGGGCACATCTCGAACGCGGGTTCTTTATCGGTCAGGCTCGCGATGTGACGCGACAGAATCACGCCGAGCGGATCTCGCGCGGGAGTCGCCGCCGCGGCTCCCTCCTGAAGCATCTCGATTTCGAAACCTTGCAGCGCATCGCGCAACCGACGCTTTTCTTCTTCCAGGTCTTCTTCGGGATTGATGCGGCGCTCAACCGTGAAGGAGCAGAAATCGGGCGTCACGTTGAAATTCGTACCTGCCTCGACCCGCCCGCCGAGCATCAGAATGGATTTTCGCGCGTCCGCCGGAGCGATGTTCTGTTGCGTCTCGCGGAGCTCAACTTCTATCTTAAGATCGACAAGCCGCGCTATTGCCGGCAGCGCGCGTTCGAACGCGTTCACACCTTCGAATTGCCGACCGACGTGCGCCGCCTTCCCACGCATCGTGGCGCGCAGCGAAATGGCTCCACGGTTGGCGTTCCAGATGACGCCGCCGGTAGGTTCCGGCGTCAGCATCCCGACCGCTTCTCTCCCAAGCAGCCCGCGTGCATCTAGATCTCGAGACCCGCGCGGGCCGGCAGTTTCTTCATCGGGTACCAGGACGATTCCGATACGGCCGGTTTTAAGTAGCTCTTCATCACGCGCGGCAGCTGCTGCGTAAATCATCGCAGCCAGGCCGCTTTTCATATCCGACGAGCCGCGACCGAACAGGTTTACGCCTTCGACACGTGGCTGAAAGTGATCGCGGCTCTGCGCGGGAACTACATCGTAGTGACCGCTAAAATAGAGCGTTCGCGGGCCAGTTCCGACCGATGCGAGTACACACGCGCCTTCGCGTCTCACATCATCGAAGCCGAGTCTATCCAATTCGTCGAACAGAGTGCCGGCGCATTCCTCGTATTGATTTCCCGGCGGATTTTCCGATGGAATCGCGATCAAACGCCGCGTAAGATCCAGCATCGCTGACTCGGACAGCCGTTCGCGCAGTCGGGATGAAAGTGGCTTGGCACGTAGGGCCCTCATTTTGCTGGTGCTACCTTTCTTGGCGAATCGCAGTTTTCGCGTAAGTTAATTGCTTTGAGAGATTGAACTAACGGAACCGCCGCCCGACTAGAATTCGCGTGTCTCCTATTTCCCCGCATAGCAAATAAGGTAATCTCACGATATGAGTTTATTCTTCCCGGCAATTGTGACGCAAGCTTAGGTTAGTTTCGTGGGTGGTCTACTGGCTGGATTCCGGCCAACCCTCCTTTAAACACACCGGCAAGTTACTCCTTCATAGCAAGAAAGTGAAGATCACAGGGAAGGTCGAGCTCTATTGCGGGAAGCCGAGATCAGGATCCTTTAACTAGCGGGACGCTCGAACCGTTGGGCTAGCATTTGGGATTCTGAATCCGGGTCAGGTGAAGCTCTGCAGGTCGCGCCGGATCCGGTTGTAACCGCGGAGATTCCACTGGTTCTCTACGCAGAGCAGCGAGAATGGCTGAACTCCGCTTGGCTCAGCTCTCTCTGCTTCCAGTTTGGGGG
>JBAUZZ010000401.1:0-6126 GCA_049585495.1 Chthoniobacterales bacterium
ACCACATTGCACCACAGTATCCCTTTGGCTTTGGATTGTCCTACACGACGTTCGCTTACTCGGACCTAGACATCAGCCCTTCCAATCAAAGCAAGGAACAGCCTCTGGCAAGAGTCAGTTTTCCGGAGAGCAAGCTTGAGGACAAGGATGTCGTAAAAGTGAGTTTTACGGTGACCAATACCGGCAATCGCGCAGGAGCTGAAATTGCTGAGCTCTATGTAGGCGAAAAAAATCCGAGTGTTCCGCGGCCGATTAAGGAGCTGAAAGGATTTCAGAAAGTGTTCCTGTCGGCTGGCCAATCCAAGAGAGTCACTCTTGAACTGGACCAACGCTCGTTCGCTTTCTTTGACACCACCAAACACCTGTGGGTTGCAGAACCGGGTATTTACAACGTTCTGGTTGGAGCTTCGTCACAGGACATCCGGTTGTCAGGTCAGTTTGCACTAACATCTGAGATCGACTCGAAACCATAGACTTCGTTAATCGTGCCAACGGGGGGAAAATATCCCCGCGTGGAAGATGGATAATTAAAACTGCCAGGCACGTCTCGGCAGTAGTCGACGAAACCATCCAGGACACCTTTAGCCCGGACCCGTTTCGCTGCGGTCTACGGCGCAAGGCAACTCACCCGAGGCGCAGAAGAGAACGAACCCTTTGAGCCCGTGGAATCATAAGGGGGCAGTGTCTGTACTGGCACCTTTTTCAAGTCAAATCTGTAAACAATCGTTGACTCACAGGAGATAAAAGTCATGGGCAGAATATCCGACGAAAGGATGGCAAAAGCGCAGGAGCAACTGAAGAGCATCTCCACAGAAGACCATGCCAAGGTCAAGGCCATCGCCAACATCGTCAGACCGCTGCGCAGCTTCATCTTCAAGACTCCCGATGATTATGGGATGATCGGGTGGCATGATCTCGTAATTCCGTCTGACGATGGCACTCCCCTCGAAGCCTGGTATATACCGGCCAAGGGCGGCGAGAGCCATAAGCTCATCATCTTCAACCATGCTCTGCCCATGTGTCGTGCCGGTTTTCCGGGACACTTTGGCGAGCCGTGGAGTAGCTACGACGGGGTCGAGATCGACTTTGTCATTCAGTACAAGCACCTGACCGATGCCGGGTACAACGTACTCACCTACGACATCCGAAACTACGGCAACGGCAGCGCTGCGAACAACGGCATCTGTGACATCGGTCGTTGGGAGTGGCGCGACTGTGTTGGTGCGAAGAAGTATGTGGACAATCATCCAACGCTCAGCAAGATGACGGTTGGCCTCTACAGCCAGTGCACGGGCGGCAACTCGCAATACGAAGCCATCGCCAGGCACCCGGAGCTATTCGCGAACGTCAAGTGCATGTGCAGCCCTCTGGTTCCTTCCATGTCGACCATCTTCCAGGCATTCTCGGAGTTGCAGGGAGTCGCCCAATATCAGGAACTTATCGATCTGGAGTTGCTGAAGATGGGTGCCTTCCCGGCTGCCGATATGACCCCGCAGCGCTTTGCGTCGAAAATTACGATGCCTAACTTGACGATTCAGGTGCGGGACGATGCGTGGACCAAGAACCCCGAAGACGCGCAAAAGACTTTCGACATCCTTGCAACCAAAGAGAAGGAAATGATCTGGGTTGACAACACAACGCGACGCTTCAAAGATGGCTACAACTACTTCGGCAGATATCCGGAGAAGGTTCTCGCCTTCTTCGAGAAGTATATGAAGTAGAAGTCTTGCGCTGCGATGCCACCACGTTCGACAGTTCCGACTTCCGCAATATCGTTCCCCGCTTTACACCAGAGGCTCGCAAAGCCAATCAGGCTTTGGTCGATTTGCTTGGCAAGGTTGCGAAACAGAAGAAGGCGACCCCGGCCTCAGATCGCGCTCGCATGGCAGCTCGCTCAGAAGCCGAGGGTTGTTCCGATCCCGGCCAGTAGCCCGAGCAGCCCGCCGCCTTGTCACAATCAATCGACAGGGGCTTTGTTGTCTGCGAGCGTCTCCAAATTCCGAAGTCCCGGTACCCCTCTTTAGGGTGTTCAACAAACGCTCTTTCGGTTCATAGAGATTCTGCATGCCCAATGATAGGTTATTACCGGCGAGATTGGTGCTCTGGACTCGGGCAAGGCGTAGGACCGTTAATATGAGCGGGGGACAATGTGAGGCGGAGAACGCGACGACCAGACGCTGCGCGTGTGTTTAAGAGCCTGTTTGCAAACGCCACCATGATAAAACCACGGCTCATTTGCGTTGCGCTGCTCGGTCTTTGCGGTGCCCTGGCAGGTATGGCTCTCCCGCTGGACGACTACGCCCGCGCGGATGTATTGGGCGGGCCGCTTCCTGCTCCAAGCTTACCGCGCGATATCATCCAACTGACTCCAGTGGAGAGGCTCGGGAAGTTGATGCTCTACGATAGCACGCTATCGAATCCTTCAGGCTACGCCTGCGCAACCTGCCACGTTCCTGAGACAGGTTATACGGGCCCCAATTCGGAAATCAACGCGTTCTCAGGCCCACTACCAGGAGTCGTGCCTGGCCGGTTCAGTGATCGTAAGCCCCAGAGCTATCTCTACGCCGCGTTCAGCCCCGAGGGCCCCTACTATGACCCGGGTCTACGGACTTGGCTGGGCGGCAATTTCTGGGATGGTCGCGTTTCCGACCTCGCCAAGCAGGGGTTACAACCACCCATCAATCCAAACGAGATGGCGAATATTCCTGAGGGACCCTATACGCCCGCTAATGGCGGATATTCACCGCTCCTCGTTGAGAAGCTCGCAAACCGGCCATATACCCCACTATTTAAGCAGGTGTATGGCCAGGATGCCTTCCAAAAGTACACTCCGAAACAGATCTACGAGCTCTTTGGTGAGGCACTCGCTTCCTATCAGTCCTCGGGAGCGGTCTGCGCGTTCAGTTCGAAATACGATGCCTCCAAGTACGGTACGCCGCCGAAGAGCTTGTACACGCTCTCAGCATCCGAGGAACGCGGGAGGCAATTATACTTCGGCCAAGCCCAATGCTTTCAGTGTCACTCCTCCGCGGCAGTACCCGCAATAGAGGCCACCACGCAGGGAAAAAACACGTTCACCATGTACTGTTATGCGAATATCGGCGTTCCGAAGAACATCGGCAACCCCTACTACCAGCAGACCGATAAGGAATCCAATCCCCACGGGTATAATTCACTCGGGACCAAGTACATCGACTACGGTCTGGGTGCCAATCCCAACCCGGCGCCCGATGGGACCAGGTTCTACAAGAATGTTCCGGGCGACATCCCCGAGTTTCGGGGCCTCTTCAAGGCTCCGAGTATGCGCGGCACAGACCAGCGGCCGTCGCCGGATTTCGTGAAGGCTTACATGCACAACGGCGTGTTCAAGAGCCTCGAAGATGTCGTCCACTTCTACAACAAGCGGAATATCGCCGTGGACGCCAGCGGCAAGGAGATCGCTTTCGACCTCCGCAAGGGCCCTCCGTCCGGCTACACACCGCTCTTCCCGCCACCCGAGGTCCTGGACAACGTCCAGAACGTCAGCGGAGTCCCGCCCTCCCAGGCAACTTCCGCGACCGAGTCCAATGGTCAGGTCGGCAATCTCCAACTCAACTCTCAACAGGAGGCCGATCTCGTCAACTTCCTGAAAATTCTGAGCGACGGATACACCAAACCGAACCCTGTCTCCCCGTGAAGTCCGGTTGGCCGGTCCGCATGGGCCAAGACCCAACGACTGCAGGCTATCAACTCGGGCGGAGTATAACCATTCTTGATACTCTATCAGGGCATTTCATTTTCCGAAACTGTTTGCAACCGCCAATGTACAGAAGACTACTATGGATGCTGTAAATGATGGTAAAGAACAAACGCCTATTCCAACGTTGACCACGAACTCGGGATCAGCAGTCGAAGATAACCAAAACATCAGCACTGCTGGGCCGCGTGATCCAGTGCAGCAACACGCTGACGGACACCATTATCGGCTCGGTGTGAACCAGGATCTAATTGCTGTTAATAAGCCCCGCTGTCCAGTGATGAATTACCAGCGGGACGGCCTCATGCGCGTTGATGCGAATGGTGATGGGAGCGTCATTTACGGACCTGATAGTCTCACTAGTCCAGTGCAACGCGCGCCCTTCGATGAACCGCCGTTGCGCATCACAGGAGACGCGGCACGATATGAACACCGCGATGACAACGATGAATATATGCAAGCGAGCAATCCCATCGCCATCCTGACAATTGGCGTTGCCACGACGCTCGCTTTGGTCCTGTTGCAGTTGATCATCGCGGGTCCTTGAGCGGCTCGATCCCGTTCAAGAAGATCCTCGACACCGAGTTGCCCTAGGCCTCCCTGCTCGACCAGAATCGTGTTGAAAATCGTCGGGATTCTGCTGCCTGAGACTGCATCGCTCACAAATCTCTAAGGATTTGTATAACTATAGTTCTGAATCATGCATTTTCGCGAGGATTTTTGCCGCCGAAAGCTGGTAGGGCGAATTCGTCCCGCGAAGCGCGCGAAGCGGGACAAATGAGCCTCAAGGGGCTAAC
Source organism: Chthoniobacterales bacterium (assembly GCA_049585495.1). Taxonomy (GTDB): domain Bacteria; phylum Verrucomicrobiota; class Verrucomicrobiia; order Chthoniobacterales; family JAFAMB01; genus JBAUZZ01. Next base: position 4,534 of record JBAUZZ010000401.1, read on the forward strand.
AACATTTGCGGTTTAGGCTCAGCAAGCTTCGCCCTACCGTCATTCCTAAATTACGCCACCCCCCAGAGCACCTCATTTCACACGTATCACGTTTGGTTGCCGCTACGCCGCGCTTTCAGCGATGCAGGCTAGTGCATCAAAAATTTGTGCGGACGGACAAAATCCAATTGTTTTCGTACTGTGGGTGAGCGTCGCTGACGCCGAATTGGTAGCCCGTTCCCACAGTGAGCGTTAGTCGCCCGTATAGCCGGATACGCCCAAGCACGACTCCCGGTGTAAGGAAGACCTGGTTCTTGCCTCGATTGGTTCCGTTTGGCCAATAAGTGTAGTTCACTTCGACTTCCGGCCACAACAGTTCGAGCAAGTGGTATTGGAAAACGAGATTGGTCAGAAGCGGTGTGCCCAGCGTAGGAACATCTCCCGTCGGAAAGGTAACACTGAAAGTCAGCTGCATGTCGAAGTTTCCCCAGCCTTTTCCACCTGCGATAGTTGGTGCTAGGGAGAAATTATGGGTAGTGAAAGCGCGGGATCCGACTGGCGCGCTAAAGGCGAGGAAGCCGGTCAAAACATAGTTTCCATTTTCTTCGTTAGCGCTCAAAAAGCGGTTCTTGATCAGCAGGAAGGGATAGTCGCCGATGCCCTGGGCCGCATTCTTCCCGCTTCGTTCTATATAAGGGGGGAGACCAAAAATTAACTGGATCGTCCTTGCCGGGATCAATTCTAATCCCTTTCCAGCACCGAAGACCGTCAAATTTCCGCCACCGTTGGAAAGATGCTGCCAATTTTGATCGTATCGGTATAATTCAGTAAGGAGCGGTGTGGTCAAAAAAATAGGTGCGATCCAGTGCGGCTGTTCAGCCAGGGTCTCATCAACCCGCTTGAACCAGTTGCTGAAATAATCCCCGAGCGGCGCCTGCAAATCCCTTGGGTCGGCGGACTGGCCCACATTAGTCCCGGCGCGGGATGCTTGGAAGTACCCCAAGCTGAGCCATAGCACCAGGAATAGCGCGCTGCAGCTCTCGCCCATTTGTCGGTGGCCCCGGACATTCCTTGGCGCCGCAGCCTTTGTGCCTTGATTGTTACAGTCTGTTTTCAAAGCGGCCTTTGGTTAATTAAGGTTAACCGGTTTTATGCCAAGACCTTACTAAAAACAAGCGCGGCTTTGCACGTCGTGTTTGAGTTTTTCGAGCTAGAGCAGACGAGGCACACATCAGAGATCGTCTGTCGTAGATCTTGCCAGGCTATGGGTCGGGATGATAAGTTTATCGAGCGTGATCGGGAAATCGCGAGGATTTTGCCGCCGAAAGCTGGTAGGGCGAATTCGTCTCCGCCATTGGCGGAGACAAATGAGCCTCAAGGGGCTAACAACATTTGCGGTTTTAGGCTCACCCGCCGCGGCGGATTCGCTCTACCGCCATTCCTTAGTTGCGCCGACCCCAGATCACCTCATTTCACACCCGAATCATGTTTGGTTGCGGCTCCGCCGGGCTAGGAGATTTGCGGGCTACCCCTCGCCCCAAATTGCGAAATCTACTCGAATAGGGCGGCTGGGCCAGCCGCCCTACAAAATAGTCAATCTCCAGATAGTAGCTC
>JBAUZZ010000402.1:0-3410 GCA_049585495.1 Chthoniobacterales bacterium
CAGATGGGACGAGATGGCCGAGCTAGGGCTTTTTACGTCGACTTGGGCCCCGGCGTTGACCCTTACCGCACGCCATTAGGCGGGCGGAATTTTGAGTACAATACCGGGGAAGATCCGTACCTTGGAAGTCAATTGGTGGTGCCGCTGATCTCCGCGATGCAGGCGCAGGGAATTTGGGCAGATGTCAAACATTACGCTTGCAATGAGCAAGAATATCGGCGCGAAAACATCGACATCCTAGTGGATGAACGTCCGTTACGGGAGATTTACCTGCCTCCATTCGAGGCTGCAGTCGTTCAGGCGCATACGGCTTCGGTAATGGGTGCCCTCAATGCGGTAAATGGTAATTTTGCCTGCGAGAGCTATTATCTGGATACCCAGGTCCTGAAGAAGGATTGGGGGTTTGATGGCGTTCTGCTCTCCGATTACCAGGGTATCCATGACGGCGTGAAAGGGGCAAAGGCCGGGATGGACCTGGACATGCCGTTCGGCGACTTCATGAACGCCCAGACCCTTCTTCCAGCGATTCAGTCGGGGCAGCTATCAGTCGCGAACATCGACGATAAAGTGCGTCGAATTTTGCGAAAGATTGTGTCCTTCGGATTCCTCGATCGACCGCAGCTCGATCCGTCAATCCCGCTGGATGATCCGGCCAGTGCGCTTGAGGCTCTAAATGAAGCTCGAGAAAGCGTCGTGCTTCTCAAGAACGAGCGCGGAATCCTGCCTTTGGACCGCAACAAAATTCGTTCGGTAGCTGTCCTCGGCCGTCTGGCACCGGGTATTCCAGCCACTGGCTTTGGCAGTTCTTTCCTTGAAGCCATCCGATCCGTTAGCGAACTGAGCGGTATCCAGGGCCAGGCAGGTCCGAACATCAAGGTCGTTTTTATCAGCGCTGGCTCGCCAGATCCGGCGACGGCGGCCTGGGAATTTCTCACTACTGGCGGCGTCTCTGAAGTCGGACTGCAGGGGCAATACTTCAACAGCAATGACCTTTCCGGTTCGCCCGCTCTGACCCGAATCGATCCTGAATTGAATTTTGATTGGACTCAGACCGGAGCTATCCCTGCTGAGATCTCTGCCGCAAACCAGGCATCGTTCTCCGTTCAGTGGACTGGCCGGATGCGCCCAAATTTCACCGGAGACCACCTGTTCAAGGTTAGGGCCGACGGCGGGGTCCGGCTTTATGTGAATAGTCAACTTTTGATCGATACATTTCTCTCGGCAATGCCACCACCTTTCTATGGCACAACTATCCCAACGTTCGCGAAGATTTACCTGCAAGCCGGCCAAGCCTATGACGTAAAGTTGGAATACCGCCGAACCAGCGGGTTCCCGGGCAATTCTGGAGCCCTTAATGGCGTTCAGTTCAGTTGGACGCCGCTGGTCGTGCCGCCGGACCTCTCTTCGTACGACGCCATCGTAATGTGCCAGGGGATCGACAATGAATACGATGGCGAAGGTATCGATCTTGCCTTCAAGTTTGAAGATCAAGGCTTGGCGGGGTTAGAAAAAGCCATCATTATGCCGGAGTACCAGGACGAACTGATCCAGAACGTCGTTCGACTAAATCCTCGGACCATTGTCGTCTTGCACGGGACCGGTAATTTCGACATCCAAAGTTGGGTTAATCTCGTGCCTGGCCTCCTTCATGCCTGGTATCCCGGCGAAAACGGCGGGCAAGCGCTAGGCGAGATCCTGTTCGGGGATGTTGATCCGTCCGGCAAATTGCCGATGACCATGGAAAAGCGTTTGAGCGACAACCCGACGACAGCAAATTACCCTACAACGACGGATGCATTCTCGATCCGTTACACCGAAGGAATCTTTGTTGGATATCGCGGGTACGAAAAGAACCACATTGCACCACAGTATCCCTTTGGCTTTGGATTGTCCTACACGACGTTCGCTTACTCGGACCTAGACATCAGCCCTTCCAATCAAAGCAAGGAACAGCCTCTGGCAAGAGTCAGTTTTCCGGTGAGCAAGCTTGAGGACAAGGATGTCGTAAAAGTGAGTTTTACGGTGACCAATACCGGCAATCGCGCAGGAGCTGAAATTGCTGAGCTCTATGTAGGCGAAAAAAATCCGAGTGTTCCTCGGCCGATTAAGGAGCTGAAAGGATTTCAGAAAGTGTTTTTGCGGCCAGGCCAATCCAAGAGAGTCACCCTTGAGCTGGACCAGCGCTCGTTCGCTTTCTTTGACACCACCAAACACCTGTGGGTTGCAGAACCGGGCATTTACAACGTTCTGGTTGGAGCTTCGTCGCAGGACATCCGGTTGTCAGGCCAGTTTGCACTAACATCTGAGATCGACTCGAAACCATAGACTTTCGTTAATCGCACCAACGGAGCCCCGCTCCCCAGATTATTTTGGGCCAGCGGGGGTCTGGTTTTTTGGCGAAACGGTCAGCTTCCTCGGGCACTCGACAGGTGCGCGTTTTTCTTTGTGCAGAGCAGAGAATCTCTGCTACTTCGTACGAGCGGCGGCAGGTCCCATTGACAAGCGAACGCGGCATTTCTACGCTTCACAGATCTTCGGGGAGCGCTTTGTTGTGTTCCCCGAACCGACAATTAACATGTTTGGAAAATCTATTTTCGCAGCGGGCGTGGTAGTGCTGGGGCTTTCTACCAGTCTTGCTTCCGCTGGTCAGGTAACTGTGCTCTTTCTGGCCTGGACCCGAGAGTGAGGCGATGCAAAAAGCAATCGATGCCAACAACACCGGTCCGGGCAAACGCGACGGGGTTTCCGTCAAACAGCTTCTTTTCAGCCGGCAAGGCTACTTCGTTCTCCCAAATGACAATGCGCCATGTGAACGTAAGTCCTTCATTTATCGTGTGCTTGCGCCAGTTTGATCTCACGGGGTAAATTTGTCCGCAGAAAACGAAGTAAACGTATGGAGCATCAGTTAGCACCTAGGCGCGGGTGGCTTATAAGATGCGCTGAAGTAGGGTGTTGCTTGGCGTTAAGGAGAACGACCCGGAGCGATTCGCGGTCGAGAAAACGCATCTCGGAGCACAGCTCGGCGATTGCCAGAGGGCTATCGATCGTGAGCGACTCTCGTTCTTCGCGTAAGACAACGGCGCCCATCCGAAGGGAACTAACTAGTCGCACGGCTTTAGACTGTGAAACGAAAGGCAAAAGCTCATGAACTGAGGTGCGAGCCAAGACGGTGAGGGAACCGAAATGCTTTCAAAAGGGCGGCAGCCTAATGCAGAAAGTCTACGAGGCGCTAATGGCCGTTCGTTAGGCCAACTGCTTCTGGCCGTAACGTGATCTGTCGCGAATGCTGCGAGCCGCGATACGAACCTGATCACGCAGCCACACATGCGCTGGTTCATTCGTTAGCCGAGGATGCCAGCTCATGAAGTAGGGGAACGCCTTTAGCTCGCGAGGAGGTTCGATCGTCCGTA
>JBAUZZ010000403.1:0-2458 GCA_049585495.1 Chthoniobacterales bacterium
CCTAAGTATACGGAAACAAAATATCCGGTTCCCACGAAGCGGGATGACCAATCGATCCGGGCATTCTTCGAGGATACCTTGGGCCACAGCAAGGCGCGGAAGCCGCTCATCGACGTGCGTTCGCCGGGTGAGTTCTCAGGCCAGCTAACGCATATGCCCGAATACCCGCAGGAAGGCGTCCTCCGCGGCGGCCATGTTCCAGGAGCCAAGAGTGTCCCATGGAAGACGGCGGCTCAAGATGACGGCACATTCAAGTCGCGCGAGGAACTGCAGAAGATTTATCAGCAAAATCTCGGTTACAAACCGAGCGATGACACAATCGTTTACTGCCGGATCGGCGAGCGGTCGAGTCATACCTGGTTCGTGCTGACCAAATTACTCGGGTTCGAAAAAGTCCGGAACTACGACGGATCCTGGACTGAATGGGGCAACAGGGTGCGCGCTCCGATCGAGAAGCCCTGAGTAGAGTTCCGGCGTCGGTAGGAACGACTTTCACGTCGTCCTTAGTCCCTGGCGCTCTAAGGGTGGGCCCACCCCGGCGGCTGACCCAGCCGCCCTACAACCCTGAACTCGGAACGAAAAATGAATTGCGGCGACCTCGATGAGCTGGGATCTTTTAGTGTTGTGGAAACGATCTCGAGCTATCCTGAGCGCTTACAGACGATCGTCGACTTGTTTCGGTCGCTGCCGGAAGAGGAGCGGCGCGAAACCCTGATTTCTTACGCCGAGCAAGCGCCAAAATGGCGGCGGAGGGAGGGGGAGCGCTTCGATCTGGAGGATATTCGCAAAGACGAGGAGTGCACCGATACAGTCGGCGTTTTTCTGCGAGTGGAAGAAGGTGACCGAGCAGTATTCCGCATCGACCTCGGTCCCCAGGTGCAGACTTTGACTCGGGCGATGACGGCAATTCTTTGCCGGGGTCTGGAACGTGCCACGATTGGAGAGGTATTGAACATGCCGAGTGACTTTGTGCCCAAGATCATCGGCGCCGAGCTTGTCCGAGCGCGAAGCCACACTGTCTACTACGTACTCTCCAGGATGAAGGGGATTGTCACGGTTTTTTTGAATCGGCGGCGCGCAGCGAACTGAGGCTGCGAAATTCCAAGGGTGCGACGGTTGCCACAATTGCGCTGAATTCCATGCGCCAAGCGCTACAGCGGACGCGTGCGTGGCTCGACGTTTTTTCGTTTACCCGTCTTTTGGTGTTTTCTGGGTTTGCCACGGGGTTACTGCTGGCGGCTTGTTCCTCCAAGCGACCGGTGCCGTGTACGAACCATGTCAGATCCGAAGTGACTTCACCGGACGGGCGTCAACGGGCGATCGTATTTCACCGGATTTGTCCGGCGGACGGTTCAGTTAGCACGGATATCTCGATCGTTGGAGTGGATGAGGCGCTACCGGACAGGAACGGAAATGTTTACGCGACAGACCGAGACATCGCCATCCGGGTTGCCTGGGTTTCCGAGAATCGATTAGCGGTTTACAGTTTCGCAGATTTGTCGAAGGGTACGCGGCTCGAGCAGGCAGGGAGCGTTTCGATCGAGTACTCGCGGGTTATGGAGGCCGATCTGTTGCCGTCGCCGGAGAGTTCACCCAGCCCTACCGCAGGTACGCCGTGACCGGCGTTGCGGGTGGGGAACTTGGCCCTACCGGATCCTGGCGGATCTTGTCCAATTGGATTATCTGAAAAACAGGTGCATGCTTCAAAGACGTCTTCCTCCATTTCCTCTATGCCTGCGTCCAAATCTATCGAACTTGCCTACGGGCGCGGTTTCATCAAGGTCGAAGTCCCGGTTGAGAATACGCAAGGTGATTGAGCCGGCGTTCGCCCTGGGCTTAAAGGATGAGCGCGCTGCGGTGGTGGATGCCTTGAGGCATCCGATCGCCGCTCCTCCATTGGCGGAGTTGCTTACTCGCGACACTAAGGTTTGCGTCGACTTTACGGATATCACCCGTCCAACTCCGAACGAGAGACTAATCCCCTGGCTCCTCGGTGAACTTGAGGGCAAGGTTTCCAGAGAAAATGTCGTCCTGATTAACGCGTTGGGTACTCACCGCCCGAATACGATCGATGAGCTCCGCCGGCTGTTAACCCCCGAGGTCGTCGAAAATTACCGGGTAATTAACCATGAGGCGGAAAATCCAGCGGCGTTGGTTGAAGTTGGAAGGACGCGCACCGGCCGGCCTGCGTTGATTAGCCGTCACCTGGTTGACGCAGACGTGCGGATAATTACTGGATTCATTGAGCCTCACTTTTTCGCCGGTTTCAGCGGGGGCCCGAAAGGCATCATGCCAGGAGTGGCCGAGCTGCGCACGGTCATGCAGAATCACAGCGGAGTGAACCTCGCGAGTCCAAACGCTACCTTTGGTGTTTTGGAGGGCAATCCGATTTGGGAAGAAATGCGTGACATCGCGCTGATGGCTGGGTCGAGTTTCCTCTTGAATGTAACGCTGAATG
>JBAUZZ010000404.1:0-8455 GCA_049585495.1 Chthoniobacterales bacterium
GTCCTTTATCGAAAAGAAAGCAAAGGAGGTCTATAACGGTGAAAAGACGCCGTTCGTAGTCGTTAAAAAGGTCCGTGATGCCATTCTCGACGGGACCTTCCAGCCGGGAGACCGCCTCCCCGAGGCGGAACTTGGGCAGAGATTCGACGTCAGTCGGTCACCCGTCAGGGAAGCCCTTCTCGCCCTGGAAAAAGAGGGGACAGTCATTATGACCCCGTACAGGGGAGCAATCGTGAAGCCCTTGTCGGCGGCAGAGGCTTCCGAAATCGCCGAGCTTAGACTGACGCTGATTTCCCTGGCCGTAAAACCGGCCTACCCGTACCTTGCGCCAGCCGATTTTGACCTCGCCGAAAAAATCGCGCGCCGGATTACCCGGACGAACAGTGCCAAAGAATATTTTGAAGAAAACCGCCGGTTTTGGAGCATCCTATTTGAAAAAGCGCATCGGCCCGTCCTCTATGACGTTTTCGGGCAACTGGAGGATCGAGCTACTCGGTATACGCCCCTCCTAATCGAATTATTTCCAAACCCGGCAGCTCGGCCACGCCTGCGAGAACTCTTCATCGAACTCTACCGGGAAGGTAAGATTACGGAAGCGTTTCGAGCCTTCAAAAAGATCTACTTGGCCGTGGCTCGTCGCATCATTGAACATCTACGGACCCAAGCCTCTGCGGATTCGTCGTAGCCTGCATCGCTCACAAATCCTTAGAGATTTGTGAGCGATGCAGGCTCAGGCAGCAGAATCCCGCCGTCGCTCCGCTACGGCGGCGAACCGCATTCCGAGCGAGGTGCCGTTCTTCACCGGAGCGAAGTTTCCAGATTCAGCCAGCGCCGTTCGGAGAGGGAGAGTTCCAATTGGAGCGCCGCAACGGATTCTCTAAGCTCCTCGATGCGTTCCGGACCGATCAACGCAAACGTGTTCGGCGATTCGCAGAGCACATAAGCAAGCGCCACCTGATTGGGAGTGACACCTTTCCGTGCCGCGAGTTCCCGGACCCGCTGCAGACGTCGGAAGTTGCCCTCGTTGAACCAAACTTTGGCCATCTCCTTTGTGGCCGGGTTCTCAGAATCCGCTTCAGTGTAGCGCCCGGTGAAGAATCCAGCGGCCTGGCTGGACCAGGCAAATAGCGCCATCTTTGTCCGACTATACCATTCCCTTGAGGCTGGGTCGGATGCGCTCAGACAGTCGATCCACCTTGGTTCGTTCCAGACGGCAAGGGAAAAATTCGGACTGCTGGCAGCAAATCCAACGAGACCGTGCGAAGTGGCGTAGGCGTTCGCTTCCCCGAGCCGCTTCGTAGTCCAATTCGAACCGCCAAAGGCGCGAACGCGCCCCGCGCGGTGCTGCTCGTTCAAGCACTCGACAAATTCCCCGACCGGGACCTCCAGGTTATCGCGGTGGATTAAATAGACGTCTACGTAACCGGTTCGCAGGCGCTCCAACGATTCCAACAATTGCGTAGTAACCATTTCGGGGGTGCAGCGAGCGGTCGCGGCGCCTTTACCGATAAGCACGATCTCTTCCCGAACTCCGCGATTTTCGATCCACGCCCCAACAGACCTTTCCGCAGCCCCTTTCCGGTAAACCCAGGCTGTGTCTATACAATTTCCGCCTTGTTCAAAAAAGAAGTCCAAGAGTGCGCCAGAAAGCGATGGTCGATCGGGGTCGAACATTACCGAACCCAACCCGATGCGCGAAACCGGTTTTGTTACACCCTCGACCTGACTATACTTCATCGGAGAAGGGTTTTATTCTTCTTTGATCTGGCTCCTGAACACCACGTTGATTGCAGGGTTTCTCGCGATACGCTCGATTTTGCCGGACATCTTGCAGGTTGCCAGCGATTCAAGAGTTGGCAATATCTTTCAACCTCTGTGTCGACTACATCTGACTTGTGCGTCGTGGCCAGCTTAGCCACCCTGGCTGCAGCAAGGTGGGCTGCCGAAGCAGCGCCTACCGCTAGTCCTGAAGCCGTGCCGCCGAAGATCAAGGAAATCCACGTCCAAAAGGTCGGAGCATTGACGGGCCCGGAGGCGCCGTTTGCGACGAAGCCGCTCGATATTTGTGGGACCGACCTTGGCACCATGACCGAGATTGGGAATCTGATCTTCTTTGCTTTCGGGGATACTTTTGGCTACGACGGGGATAGTTGCCGCGGCGCCGGCGGACCCAACTGGCGCTCCAATGCTTTTGAGCGATCCGAGGGGAGCAACCGAGATCATCCCTGCCCCGGTGGGCGAGGGCTCAATCCTTTGGAATCCGGGTATTCAACGCTGGATGTACACGTATTTAAACGAGCGGACAGCCTCTATCGAACTACGCGAGGCCGATTACCTCTGGGGGCCGTGGAGCGCCCCGCATATGGTCGCTAACGCCGGGCAATACCCGCAGCTTTACGGAGCGTTTATGACGCCTGCCTTTCTAAAGGACAACGGCAGGACTCTCTACTTCATCATGTCGATGTTCGGCCCGTACAACACGTTTGTGATGAAGGCGAATCTCGTCGCGGACGACTTCCAAAGATAGCATCGGAGCACGCGCGCCAACATAACGGCTGCAGGCCCAGGTATTCGATAAACAGAGACGCGAGCGCTGTGAGAGCGCGGAAGAATCCTCGTTGGCACGACCCTTGTTGATCCCTTACCCTCGCCCATAGCGGAATTCTGCTGACTGGTACGCCGAGTTCAGCTATACACTCTAGTTCCATTTTTCGTTCGTCGAGATTTGGAAATGCCAACATCGAACAAATCTTTGTTTGGAAAAAAGACCCCCCATGCTTAAGAAATTTAGTCTCTTAAAGCCGATTCTCGGCACTATCGTGGCACTATCGATTCCCTTCGGTGGTGCAGCTCAGGGCGCACCAGCGGTCTACTATTGGGTCTCGCACGGTTCACCGACCGACCCGGTGTGGACTTACTTCCTGCAAGGCGCCCAACAGTGGGCTAAGGACACCGGTAATGAAGTTCGCACCTCCTTCCACAGCGGCGATGTACCATCGCAGCAAGAGGCAGTCCGTGCGGCCATCTCTGCTAAAGCCAGAGGGATCGTTACCAGCACGCCTGATCCCGGCAGTTTGACAAAGGTCATTGCGGATGCCCATGCCGCCGGCATTCCGGTGATCATCATGAACACGGAAGATAAGACCAGCGGCCGTGACGCGTATGTTGGTGGCGACAACGTGGAGATTGGGCGTCGTTGGGCACAATATCTAGTGGATCACAACTTTGTAAAAAAGGGCGATTTTGTCTGGATGCCGGTGGAGGTGCCCGGTGCTACCTACGGGGTGCTCGAAACCCAGGGTATCGATAGCGTGTTTGGACCACTCGGCATAACGCATGAGATCACTGAAGCCAAACTGGATCAGGCTGAGATCATCTCGCGTATGTCGGACTACCTGACGGCCAATCGTAGCAAAATCAAAGCGATTATTGGTCTGGGCGATCTCGTGACCGGAAGCGTCAAGCGCGTTTTCGACCAGGTGGGGGTGAAACCCGGCGAGATTCCGGTGGTCGGCTGGGGCAATTCACCCGACACGGCTCAGGAAATCCTGGACGGCTACGTCAATGCGGCGATGTGGCAGGATCCGCAGGCGACCAGTTATATGGCGCTTTCGTTGGCGGCAATGGCGGCCGACGGCATTCCGCCTGGATTCGACATTCACGTGGGCACACTCTACGAGAAGGACAAAGCTGCTACTTACCTCAAGATCATGCAGGGCCCGGCGACCAAAGAACATAAATAGTTGCGCATAGTCTCGTTTCTCCAAAGGCTTATCGCTGCGCCGGAATTCGGGCCGTTTGTCCTGCTCGTCGGCGAGATCGCGGTCTTTACTGCGCGAACGCCGGCATTCCTCTCGGCGGGTAACATCAGCAATATGCTGGCGTTCACCCCCGAGCTGGGAATGATCACCTTGGGCATGACTCTGCTGATGACCTCCGGCGAATTCGACTTGTCGGTGGGATCGGTGTTCGGCTTCGCGCCGATCATTATGTGGACGTTCTTCAATGCCCACATCGCCTCGCTTGAAGTTGGTTTTCTGGTCGCGATGGCACTCGCCGTACTAATCGGTTTCGCCAATGGGTGGCTGGTTACCCGGCTCAGAATTCCGTCATTCCTGGTTACCCTCGGGATGCTGCTGGTCGTCCGCGGGACCGCGCTCTACATAACCGACGGCTTCCCGCAGCGGACCTGGAGTGCAACCTCTCCTCTGACGAAGATCATCGTGGGTGAATTTTCCGTCGGAGAGCTGCGGATCTATACGTCGCTGCTCTGGTTTATACTGTTCGCGGTCATCCTGGGCTATGTGCTCACGGAGTCTAAAGCCGGTAACTGGATTCAGGCTGCGGGGGGGAACTCGGAAGCGGCACGCGCGCGCGGCGTGAGAGTTACCCACACCAAGATCGCGCTGTTCATCTTGACGGCTGTAATCTCCGCCTATGCCGGTATCACGAGCTCGATCCGAGTTTCAGCGGCGAATCCGAACAGCGGTACCGGCTACGAACTGGAGGTTATCGCAATGGTCGTGATCGGAGGCACAGCGCTCAGCGGGGGACGGGGAACGATTATCGGGACGGTTATCGGGGTGCTGATCCTGCGCATGATGCGCAACGGCATCGTTCTGATCGGCGTTCCCGGTCTTGCCTACAATATCTTCATCGGGGCGATTATCCTGGGAATGATGGCCCTCCACTCCTGGCTTGAGCGCAGACACCACGCGGGGACTTGATTGCCATGAAAGACGAACTCGTACGAATGGAGCACATTAACAAGTTCTTCGGGCGCGTGCAGGCGCTCAACGACGTCACTCTCTCCGTGCACGAGAATGAAATCGTCGGTCTGCTTGGTGACAATGGTGCAGGCAAATCAACGCTGATCAAGATCCTCTCGGGCGCGCTGAGGGCCGACAGCGGCGCTATTTACATGCACGGTAAAAAGGTCGATATCCGCAATACGACCGACGCGATCGCCCAACGTATCGAGACGATTTATCAGGATTCGGCGCTGGTGACACAGCTCTCGATCGCGCGCAATTTATTTCTGGGACGCGAACCACTTAAGGGACCACGTTTTCTGGACCGACTGGATCACAACGAGATGAACGACGTGGCGCGCGGACTGCTCAAGCAGGTGGGGATCAAGAAAGAAATCCCGCCAACGACTCCGATCAGCGCGCTCTCTGGTGGCGAGCGGCAGGCGGTCGCTATCGCCCGTGCGATGCATTTCGAGAGCGAGTTGATCATCCTCGATGAGCCAACCAACAACCTCGGCGTCGAGGAGACGCAAGGCGTCCTGCGTTTCGTCCGCAATGCGCGCGACTCCGGGCATTCCTGCATCTTCATCGCCCACAACATTTACCACGTGTTTCAAGTAGTTGATCGCATCATCGTCCTGCGGCGCGGTAAGAAAGTCGCCGACGACATCGATCCGAAGCAGACAACAATCGAAGCCGTTGAATGCGTCATCACGGGAATGCCGCTCAGTCCGTCCTAGCCCGCTTGCCGCGATTGAATTTCGGGTCCGATCTTTCCGTTTCGTGAAGACGGGCGAGACGCCCGTCCCACTTAGCGCCCCGGCGCGGTTAGAAAAACCCTCGCGCAAATACCAGATTGTGACGATGTTCAAGCACGAACAATATGCAGCGGCCCCTGAAATGCGTCCTGATTATCGCGCCCCTGGGTTTCGTTTGCGTTGCCCTTATGGCCGCAATGCAAGAAATCCATATGGCGCCCGCCGAACCTACGCTGCAGCAAGACAGGGTTGAACTCGCACGCTTGGAGACGCAGGCACACATTGCCGATGCCCAAAGCGACGTACGGCCTCCAGCCTCCCCGAGTATAGCCTCCAACGAGCGAACGGATCAGACTGGTGCACAGCCAAAAGACCAGTCACCGTTCAAGCCACCCCAGTCGAAGCCACTCACCAGTCGCTCCCGTGCCGCTCGGACGAGCCTCTCAAAGAGGTATCAGGAGCGTCAGACAGAACAAGCCCTTCAGAGAGAACGGGCGCTCGCAGCCAGCCGGCAACGGTATGCGCAACAAGAATCGGGCTCGTTCTTCAGTTCCATTGCCCGCGCTCTTGGTTTTTCAAGTCGATGAGGCTGGGCTCCCGCGTCCAAGGTCCGGTAGGCCAAGTTTCCCACCCGCAACGCTTCCGCCTTGGGCGGATGCAGGCGGGCACCTTGGCCCAAGTCCAGGAAGTGGCGCCGTCCGAGTTCAGGACGTGCAAAAGCGCGTCCCCGGTCGTTTGTCCGAAACGACCGTCTTAGCACCGAAGGTACGAAATATGATAGCCTAGGGCGCTAGCCCATAAGCGTTAACTTAAGTGGTGAGACTATTGTGGGCTCGGTTTTTTTGAGATGGTTTTTGCCCCGAAGGGGCTACAGGACTTAGCCCGGTTTCAACCCCGGGAATCTTTCCCCCATTGCGATGCGCCCTGAAAGGGCGCGACAATGGGCCTTAAAGCACCCCAGAAATATTATCTAACTCTAAGACGCCTTAATTCCTGCCCTGATCCTGGTAGAGCTCATCCCAAGATGAGTTCGCCGATCGTTTCTGAAAAACATGGCATTGAATTCGATGAGCGATACGTTTGAGATCGATCGCACAGACCTAGCCCCTTACAGGGCGCGGCGCATTGTTTGGGGCGGGTCCCGGTTGAAACCCCGGGCTAAGTCCTGCAGCCCCTTCGGGGCCGGAATCGCGCCACTGGAGATCTTGGTACCCCTAAATTAATATCAGGGCTGAGCCTTGGGGCCGTTGGGGCAAAGACCGAGCCCCTAAGTTAAGTTAGCGCTTAGGGGGCGCTAGCCCTAGAAATCGTTTCGGAGAAACGACCCTCGGGTCGGCTCTCCGAGTACCGAGCGCAGCTGGAAGCCCCCTTCGCACGCTTCGGCGCGCCCTCGACCTCCCGAGGACTTGCGGAAGCACGTTGCTAGCTAACAACGCTGGTGCAAGATGCGCGCGTCGCAACGTTCCTAGTTAAGAAGCCTTCTACTCCAGCAGCCCTGCCATGTATCGGGCCGGCCTGAAATTCTCAATCAGGATTTCAGTCTGCCGGTTGCGGTGCATTCGAACCTGCGGAACGTTGATTTCCGGGGTCTTGTGCGGCGCAAACAGGATATCGTCATGCGTCGCGTTCTTCTTATCCGCAAATTTGTCAGGAGTAAGATGGCCGCCAAGGTGATCGCTTCGCCCGGTGGCGATATGCAGCGTTCCAAGGATTTTCTCGTCCTGGATATCCCGGCCCGACACCGGCAGGAGCTGAGTTCCGAAACCGAGTTCGCCGAGTTCACCGGTCACTGGGTCCGACTGAATTTTCTCCCGATGCTGATCGATTGTTCGCTGATTTCCCTTGAGAAGCCGGGCGTCCACAATCCTTCCCTCTTTGACGCTCATCAACCCGACCGTTCCGTCCTCATATTTCAGGGGGAAACGACCCGATGCCCCGGTCGGGACAAAATAAATTTCACCCGCGGGCAGGTTGGCAATGTCCGGACCTCCCCGACATAGGCCATGGCTTTTTTGCGCCTCTTGTCGATCAAGCTCAAGACGCAACGTGTGCGAGCTGCCATTGACGGTAAAATCGATTTCGATCCAATCGGGCTTCGTCATCCCGAGGCGCAATTTTTCGGCATTTCGGCTTACCGTTTCGTAATCGACCGCCAGTCCGCTTTGCAGGATTGTACCGTTCAAGCCGTGAAGGGTCGCCCCTCGGAATCCGTATTTCTTAGCGAAAGCGGTTAATGGAGCGGTTGCGGAGTAGGTTGAAATGCAGAGAATCAGATCATAGTTCGGATAGACGTCTTTCTCGAGACTGACCTCCTTGCCTTCCGGCGTAACTGCCAGGTCCGGCAAGTCAAGGTTGCTCCCCCCGGTAATCGCATATGCAAAAAGTTCGCCTCCTTGGAGCTTCAGCTCATTGAGCACCCCATTCTGCAGGCCTCGGTAGAAGACCTCGTAGGCGTGTCGCTGAATAGTGAGATCAGGATCTTGTAGAAACCCGAAGTCCGCCACTTGCCGAGGATCTTGAAGGTCAATTAGAATTGCGGCTCGTTCTCCCGGCTTTGGGTGGAATACTGTCTTGAGAAGACGAGGTAAGCTGAACGGCGGGAATCTTTCAGGTATCTTCCGGTTGGGTTCGACAATCATGGTCATAAGATTTGGCTATTTTTCGTTTTGTGTTTCGAAGCATCCGATTGGATTGCAGACCTTGCATCGGCTACTTGTGGGAGAATAGACCGGTGCGCTGACAACCCTATGTCAGGAGAGTTGACAGGTCACAAGGCGGGTCAAGAGGCGACCGCTGGTCCGGGCAGTTCAGAGGTGCCCAAAAACGCTGGCTTAGGCCCGGCGTCGGGTAGGGGCGCGCTTCGCGCGTCCTCCCGGTCGTTTCGGAGAAACGACCCCTGGAGTTTTGGCCATTTTTTGGATTCGCACCTGGAAGGTGCGTCTACTG
>JBAUZZ010000405.1:0-23020 GCA_049585495.1 Chthoniobacterales bacterium
CTGTCCCGGAGGGGGTGACAACATCCTGGTGGAATGTAACTGGGGGCGATTCTATCAGCCCAAGCAAGCCTAGGGTAGAGATGGGAGACTCCAGGCCATATCGCTGGGCCACAGCTCGCAAGCTGATTGGCGGAGCATTTGCCCCCGCCAGTTTGGCCGCCTCGAGCACGCTTTTCATGGGAACCGCCTAGTTGAAATTTTCAGTCGATCCATATGGACACAGCTGGCACTCATGATCTCATTGCAGAGCAATTAAGATCGGAATCATTCCCTGGCCTGATTCCAGAGGACGAAGCGCCTTTCCGATAACGGCGCCGAAGGCCTTGAGCGGGTCATTAACCTTCATAGCGTGCCCCGGGGAGGGCGATGTCGTCAACAGATCCCCCACACCGATGGACCCAAAACGAGCATCCGCCTTGCAGCAGACCTTGCCAACTAAAGCGACGGGCAACCGATTGGCGGATACCTGTTTCTTGTCGAGCACAATACCCGGTTTGTATTCGCCTGCTCCGGAAATGACTCCTGCGACCCTATTATCGTAGGCCTTCCCGCTCTCCACCAAGAGTCCTTCCTCGTTGAGCACCATAACGCTTCCCGGCTCGATCGGTTCTGTTCCCGCCACGTCGAAGTCTTCGGCGCAGTCGCCACCCGTAAGCACAACATCTACTTGCGCACGGAGAGTGCCGGTCACCGTGACGTCCCCTTGGAAGTAACCGGCTGGGCCACCAGCAGAGGTGCCAAAGACGCCAGCGCCGTTGCCTTTGGCAATGCCGCACACACCGGGACCATTACCCCGCTGTTCGCCGTATACAGCGGCAATGTTGCTGCTCGGATTCAGTTCGATACCCGCAACGGCAGCGAATTGCGTCGAGTTGGTCTCGCCGTGTACCCCTTCGCCGTTGGCGGAGCCACCAAAGACGCCAGCGCCGTTGCCTTTGGCGATGCCGTATAGTCCGGGACCATTACCCCGCTGCTCGCCATAAACAGGGCAATGTTGCTGCTCGGATTCAGTTCGATACCCGCGACGGCAGCGAATTGGGTCGAGTTGGTCTCGCCGTGGATCCCTTCGCCGCTTGCAGAACCACCAAAGACTCCGGCCCCGTTGCCTTTGGCGATGCCGTACAGCCCGGGACCATTACCCCGCTGCTCGCCGTAAACGGCGGCAATGGTGCTGCGAGGATTCAGTTCGATACCAGCAACGGCAGCGAATTGGGTCGAGTTGGTCTCGCCGTGCACCCCCTCGCCACTGGCAGAACCGCCAAAGACTCCCCAGCCGTTGCCTTTGGCGATGCCGTACAGCCCCGGACCATTACCCCTCTGCTCGCCATAAACGGCAGCAATGTTGCTGTCGGGATTCAATTCGATTCCCGCAACGGCCGCGAACTGAGTCGAGTTGGTCTCGCCATGCACACCCTCGCCGTTTGTGGATGTTCCCAGGACCCCTATTCCGTTACCGCTTGTGGCCGTGTTTCTCCCAGTAAGGCCGGCCGGAATCGTTGTAAGTGAGTCGCCCTCGTATGGATTAGACATGATTTTCTTAGTTGTTAGGTTCCATCTGCCCCAGATTGGTCGTTTGGGATTGCCGTTCTTCGACCCCTGTACAACGGGAAAATCATCTCCGAAGTTTCAGGGATTCTGCAAAATCTTCTGAGAGGGAGGATGGCAGGGTTGCGACCGCCGGCTTGCAAAAGATCAACTTTATTTGTGTTTCCATAAAGAATTTCGGCTTATTG
Source organism: Chthoniobacterales bacterium (assembly GCA_049585495.1). Taxonomy (GTDB): domain Bacteria; phylum Verrucomicrobiota; class Verrucomicrobiia; order Chthoniobacterales; family JAFAMB01; genus JBAUZZ01. Next base: position 1,734 of record JBAUZZ010000405.1, read on the forward strand.
AATCTACGGTTGTTTAGTCCTGCAGAAGCGTCCGTGCGTGGAGTTGAACGCGCCTGCCCCGACGCGATCTCTCAGAGGGACTCGACCTTAAACAATTCTGTTCTTCATTAGCGCGAACAGGAAGTTTGGTGAAGACGCGAATACAATAAGGCTGCCAGGGATGAGCACTGACGCTTGACCTGTCGGAGCCTTTTTGACAGCCTTATAAGATGAAAGAGCATCTGGTAGCCTTCGCGGTCAATCCGCGTGGCGACGGTGCATGGGGCTTGGATGCCAAGGGCAATATATTTGCCTTCGGCGACGCTCCCGAATTCCGGGAGGTGCCTCAACCGGAGCCTTGGCGTGGCGGGGCGTTCGTGGCGATCGCCTCCACGCCGACCGGCCAGGGCGTCTGGATCCTTGACCGCAAGGGAAACATTCTTTCCTTTGGCGACGCTGCCGAATTCCGGGAAGTGCCTCGAACGCAGATCGGACGCAGGGTCCCGTTTGTAGCCATCGCTCCCACGCCAAGCGGCCAAGGTGTCTGGATCCTAGACCGCAAGGGGAATGTACACTGCTTCGGCGATGCCGCTGAGTTCCGGCCCCGGCATAAGCCATGACAGCGCAGGACGACTTCTGTCTCGTCATTGGCAAGAGGCCGCCAGGGTTTTGCGTGATTAAGAGCTTCGTCGACCTCCTGGAGCAACGGGAGATCGAACAGTGGATCTCGAGCAATTTCTATTGGGAGAAACGGCGGCAAGGAAGCCTTCCCCCCTCCGAAGAATACCCGCATGATGCGCCGATCCCGGCCTGGGCGGAGGATCTGGGCGATCGGATGGTTGCGATGGGGACTTTCCCGTATCGACCAGATCACGTGCTTCTTAGAAGGTACGAGCCAGGAGCAGGGGTAAACCCACATATCGACAGGAAGGCGTACGGTCCCGTAGTTGCCGGGCTAACATTAGGGTCAAGTCGAACGTTCTGCCTGACGTGCTCCCTAAGCAGGTCTCGAATCGAAGCACTCCTCCTGCCAGGTGATCTATACGTGATGACCGACGCGGCCCGCTACCGCTGGCAGCATAGTATCCCAGCAAGATTGGAAGACACGTTTGGTACCACGTTCCCGCGCAAGACCGGATTTTCTGTCACTTGGCGCTATCTACCAATCGGGGCAGCGGAGCCAAAGCGGTGGTTCTTATTTTGAGCAACAGCGAAGCTAAGCTACGACTGAAGCGATACCTTATTCTTTAAGACGGAAGCGATTCCCGGGTTTTTTATGAAAAGAGGGACGCTCAAGAGTAACGAGGCAAAACCGTACCATCGAATTAACCACTTTCTCCCTGAGCGGGACGCAAAACAGATATTAACTCATATCCTCGGCCAGCAGAGCAAATTTTGTCCTTTGACCGGCAACCGAAATTTTCTCCGTCTACCGAGACCCATCGAACCACCTCCAACTTTCTGCCAAAAACTTTGGGCAATTCTACCGGACATCCAGGCACTCTTTGGGATCGACTTGCAGCAACCAGAAATCGAGCTCTACGTCCACGCCTACAACGACGGGACACACTTCGACCCGCATTCCGATGCTTATGGCGGCGGCAATTGGAGGAGACGCATTTCTTGCGTCTACTATCTCCATCGTTTACCCCGGGCGTTTGAAGGAGGTGATTTGGTGGTCTACGATGGTCGGAGACGGGCCTTTGCCGTGGAACCCGAACACAACTCTGCACTTTTTTTCCCTAGCCATTTGATCCATGAAGTATTGCCTGTAACATGCCGCTCAAAGGAGTTTGTCGATAGTCGTTTTGCCATCAACGTTTGGATAATGTGAGAATACCTGCACCCTTGGGCTGGCCTGGTCGCGCGGGAGCTAACCAGCTTAGCCGATTATCCGCGGAGCGCGGAGCGCCCTGTTGTCGATTCAGCAATTTTCTCTCGCCAAAAGCAGCAGAACTGATATTGGCCGACCTGGTTGAACGGCGGGACCAGTTTCGAGCTAGAGGTATCGATTCCGGTGGTAGGCCTACCTTCTATCGAATGAGCACTCCATTTTCTCCCTCAACGGAATTTCTCGCGCGCTTTGAGGAACTCGTTCCCGTGCTGCAGCGCCGGTTTAGGACGGACCTCAGTAAGCCACAAATTGAATTGCTCGCGCAGGCCTACAATGACGGGTCCTTCTTCGGGAAGCACAGCGACGCAGATGCGGGTGGTCCAAACTGGCAAAGACGGCTGTCGGGTCTCTACTATCTTCATAAGCAGCCGCGGAATTTCGAGGGCGGCAGTCTCGCCCTTTACGATCGACGCGGAAACGTCCATCTTGTGGACCCGGAGCACAATTCAGCAGTGTTTTTTCCCAGGGATACGCTCCACGAGGTGTTGCCGGTCTCTTGCGCTTCCAAGGCGTTCGAGGATAGCAGGTTCGCCATCAACGTGTGGATCAGCTAGCCCTAAGGAACCGCCTACTTCGAGCCTGGGCGGCTCGAATCTAGCCAGCCGGCTGTCAAATTGCCGAGGTGGCGCCTGCCTATGTGGTAGTAAGACGGATCCCAAGCAGGAAGTCCGCGAAATCTAGCAAGTAACTAACCAAGAGCAACCATGAGCAATATCACCGAAAGCACAGATCAACTCGAAACGAACGCTGTCGCCATCGCAAAAGGATACTTCACTGCGTCTTGCGAAGGCATCGACACTGCATTCGGAAAAGGATTCGCCAAAGATCATCCCGAGCTTATCGCGGCGTACATGAGAACGGCAGCGATCGATTTGCAAACATTGGTAATTGCCAGAGCCATTGAGTATGCGGCAGACCGTATCGCGGAGAGCTTGCGTCACTAATCCCCCGAAATCGCAAGTCAGCTGCCTTCTCCCTCAGGCGCGCACATCGAAGCGGCGCGTATGCAGACGTTACCCGGCAGCGCCCTGCCCAGGGCTTAATTACACCCTGACGCTCTGGAGCCGCCTTACCCGTTTCCCGCACTACCCGCAGTTGGAGTTAGCAATAACCCGGCTGAGAACGCGATGCGGACCTGGAGGGGCTGGGGGTTCCTAGTAAAAGATTAAAAAAGCATCTCCACTCGCATGGTCACGACCCGATCCGACAAATGAGGAAGTCGGGTTAACAACCGCTGGACCGAACTTAGTTCCGAAACGCGTCCTTTCTTGCGATCGTTGCGCTCGGTCAAATGTTGGTCATCACGACTGGTAGAGGAGCAATCGACCTTTCCATCCCAAATGTAATCACATTATCGGTCTTTCTCTCCGCTGGCATCGCTTCGGGGTGAATGGATTCAAGAGCTAGGGAACTGATCGAGGCCGCGCGGATCGACTGGACGGCTGCGTGGATCCGAAACAGCTCCCGGCATGGCTGAAGCCGGAAGATCCGGATTACTACGCCAACGAATACTCGCGGACCGGCTTTCGAGGCGGATTGAATTGGTATCGCCGGCAGGACATTTTCTGGCAAGAGACGCCGTTTCTTATCGGGCGCAAGCTGCTGCAGCCGACGTTGTATGTCGGAGGAACAGACGATGCCGTGGTCGAGTTCGCAAGGCCCTACGTTGACAACCTGGAGAAGAGCGTTCCGAATCTCTGGAACAAGGTCCTGCTGCCGAGCGTTGGGCACCGGACCGCGCAGGAAGCGCCGACTGAGGTGAATCGGCTAATGGTGGACTTCCTGGGTAGCGTGGACGGCAAAAGTGCAGCGAAGCACCTGGAAGGCTCGATCGCTGGTTATCGGATTAGCTACCAGGACATTTAGGGTCTTGAGTGCCAGGAACAATACCTCTCAGGCCGTGGTCTTCAATCCCGTTTTTGACCCGCCCCGAAATCATCCGCTTCGAGTGGTAAGCGTATTTGCTCCGAATCTGAGGAAGCTGTTGCCGAAGCATTTCGAGAAAAGCCTCGGCGAAAAGACGTTATTATTTGTAAGTAGTTGAATGCTGAAACACCGTTAACAGCTGATGGGAGCATGGGTTGAGCTCATGCCGACCCTCCGACATGAACTGAGCGAAATTTCGGCCAAAAAAGCATTTTTAAAACGAGGAGCAGTTCGCACGCCATCTTGCGCAGACGGAGATAAACAGTCGAAAATTAGGGCCTGTTTCTATTCTAATTACATCTTTTATATTTATTACTTAACCAAGATCTCTTTCTTCGCAAGCCCTTGATATTGTGTGCGTTAGAATGCACCCGACACGGCTCGAACGTGTAACCTACAGTTCCGTAGACTGTCGCTCTATCCAGTTGAGCTACGGGTGCGGCTAGGGCGGGTACGATAGTGCGTAGGGGAGAGAAGTCAAATTTCTTTGGGGAAGGAGCTAGGATTTAGGATCTAGAATCTAGGAGGGTGGGAGGGGGGAGTCGGGAGGCGGGAGCCTAGCAGAAGGAGCTAGGAGCTAGGATCTAGGAGAAGCGGCTGCATTGCGCTCCACACCTCGGATATAGGCCTCGAGCAACTTACCCACCTCGTCGAGAAGTGGACGAAGCTCGGTAATGTCTGCGTAACGAAGATCCCGAGTTAGGATGAGATAGTATTGCGACTCTTCCAGGGATCCTTGAGCAATATTTAAGATCCTAACTTTGTCGGCACGACCCCGCTTCTTGAATCCTTCGGCGATATTTGCCGGGATGGAGATCGCTGCACGGCGCATCTGTGAAGTCAATCCGAACATCTCGCTTTTCGGAAACTTTTCCGTGATTTCATAGATCGAAAGGACGTATTTGTGGGCTTTTTGCCACACGATTAGATCCTCAAAGGTTTTTGCACTCATGCCATTGCAATAACACATCCACGGCGCGTCGGAGCTTCTAATTCCGAGATTATTCCCGCCCTCCCAGCTCCTAGATCCCAGGTCCTAGCTCCTTCTTTCAATATGCCTTGCCAAACAACACCCTCCGAGCACTCGGCGCTCCTGATATCACACATTTCCCAGGCATCTCGTCCTTAATCTCTTCGTCGAACGGAATACATCGAACCGTGACTTTCAGATCGTTTTTGAGCTGTTCCTCGACAGCAGGATCGCCCGACCAATGGGCAAGCGCGAACCCGCCATGGATCTCCGGGCGTTCCGTGTTTTTTGGCGTAAAGAAATCGTAAAAGTCGGTTTTGGAATCGATCTTAACCGTATATTGGTCCCGAAACTGTTGGGCGCGCTCGAACAGTGTATTCTGGATTTTGGCTAGTATTCCCGGCAGCTCGGCCAGAACTTCCGGGATCGGTTTAAACGCCTTCTCTTTAACCGGTTGATCCCGGCGCGAGAGAGCCACTGTTCCCTGCGCAAGATCGCGCGGACCGAGTTCGATGCGGATCGGGATCCCACGCTTGATCCATTCCCAGCTCTTCACGCCTCCGCCGAGTTCGCGTTGGTCCACTTCAACCGTGATCGGTTCGCCGGCAAAGCTCAGTTCACGAATCTGGCGTTGTAGCTTGTCCGCCGCCTCCAGCACAGCCTGGCGGTGATCAGGCTTTTGGATAATGGGCAGAATGACCACCTGGCTCGGAGCAATTCGTGGCGGCAGGATCAGCCCGTCGTCATCGGCATGGGTCATGACTAGTGTGCCAACCAGGCGACTGCTGGCGCCCCAGCTGGTTGTCCAGGCGAACTCCTGGGTACCCTCTCGCGATACGTACTTGATGTTCGAAGCTTTCGCGAAATTTTGACCGAGAAAGTGGGAGGTGCCAGCCTGTACCGCCTTCCGATCCTGCACCATTGCCTCGATGGCAAGAGTATTGATCGCACCGGGAAACCGTTCGCTCTCGGATTTTTCCCCGTGATAGACCGGGATCGCCAGGTGCTCGCGAACGAACTGTCGATAAATCCGCAGCATCTGAAAGGTCTCATCAAGCGCCTCTTGCCGGATCTCGTGCGCGGTGTGCCCTTCTTGCCATAAAAATTCCGTGGTGCGGAGAAATAGCCGAGGCCGCATTTCCCAACGTACGACGTTAGCCCACTGGTTGATCAGGATCGGGAGGTCCCGGTACGATTGCACCCACCTGGAGAACGTTGCACCTATAATGGTTTCGGACGTAGGGCGAATCACGAGCGGTTCGGCAAGTTCGGCTGCGGGCGCCGGCCGCATTTTGCCGTTTGCGCCCATTTCAAGCCGGTGATGCGTGACGACAGCGCATTCCTTGGCAAAACCTTCGACGTGGGCGGCCTCACGCTCGAAGTAGCTCAGGGGGATAAACAGCGGAAAATAGGCGTTGCGGTGTCCCGTCTCCTTCAACATCGCATCAAGACGCTTTTGAATATTTTCCCAGATCCCGTAACCCCACGGTTTGATCACCATGCAGCCGCGCACCTCGGAATTCTCGGCGAGGTCAGCAGCGCGGACCACTTGCTGGTACCATTCCGCAAAATCCTCTGTGCGGGTGGGGGAGATGGCTGTTTTGGGTAACGAGTTAGCCATAGGTTCGGGCGATCTCACCTAGTGCGAGTGTGAGTGCGAGTGCGAGTCTGGGTGCGAGTGCGAGTGTGAGTGTGAGTGTGAGTGTGAGTGCGAGTGAAAAGTGAGAAGTGAGAAGTGAGAAGTGAGAGGTGAGAGGCGGAGTGAGAAAAGCGAGATTCCGACGATAGACAGTGCGAGGCGCGGCTTGCCTGGAGGCTCGCCCTACCAATGATGTGCCACGAACGCGTCACCGGTAGGGCGAGGCTTCTTGCCGAGCCGCCGCAGTTTTTGAAACGGGTTAACCATTGCTGAAGGACTGCAAAAATTTCTGAAAAAATTCCGCGCCCCGCTCCAGCTCGCGAATTTCGATAAATTCGTCAGCCGTGTGGGCTTGGACGATGGATCCCGGGCCAACCGCTACACCGGGTATTCCGTTCCGGGCGAACACGGCGGCGTCACAGAACCAGGACGCACCCGCTAATTTCGACCCGAGCATAGCCAGCCGCCTGACCATTAGATCCTCGGGATTAGTAAAAAGGGGATCGGAGATTTTTATCGGAGTCACGGTGGCAGGAAGCCCACTCGCCTCGATAAACTCCTGGATGGCACCCACCATGTTCTCCTGTCCTGGCAAGGTGCGAATATCGATTTCAGCGATGCAGTGGTCCGGCACGACATTTATCTTTGTGCCTCCCCTGACACAGCCAATGCTTATCGACGCACTACCGAGGATCGGATGATGATCCACCGGACATAGCTGCGGGAAATGTGCTTTGAGCCTGGCGAAGACTTCTGACATGCGCTCAATCGCATTGACGCCCCGTTCGGGCAAAGAAGCGTGCGCCGACTTGCCCATGGTTTCCATCCGAATCCAGGCGGTTCCTTTGTGCGTGAACACGACGTCGAGGTTGGTGGGCTCGGCGACCACCACGAAATCAGCCATTTTCCGTTTGGCACAAGCCTTGGCGCCAAGCTGATCGGCTTCCTCGTCAGCGAGGCCGGCGAAGGCGACGGCGATCTGAAGGGTCGAGAGATCAACGGACCTCAGCGCCCAGAGCATCGCAGCCATTGGGCCTTTAGTGTCGCTTGCTCCACGCCCATAAATTCGACCGTCGCGGACCGTCGCCGCGAATGGATCGATGGTCATCCCCTCAGTCGACACAGTGTCGAGATGCGGCGCAAACAGAAGTCGATTTCGCCGGCCGGCGGGTGCCGGAAAAGTCGCGTAGACGTTCGACCGTTCCTTAGCGATCTCCTCAAATTCGACGGCGGCGCCAAGCTCCTGAAGAAACTCGGCCACGAACTGAGCGATTTTCGCTTCTCCGCCGCTCTGCGGCGCGCCGGAGGGATTCTCGCTCGGGATGCGGATGAGGGCCTGGCAAAGCTCCGTAACGCTGTTGATGTCTCCAGGGTTCATCGTTTGCGGGAGGTCAGATACCAGTCTACGAATTTTGGGATGCCGGTTTTGATGGATGTAGTGGGGCGATAATTGAGCAGTTTTCGAGCTTTGGAGATGTCGGCGAAGGTTTGCGGCATGTCCCCTGGGAAAGGGGGCTGAAATTGGATTTTTGCCTTTTTGCCAAGAGCCTGCTCAATTTCGGCAATCACGGCTTTCAACTCCACCGTCTGGCTCTCTCCGAGGTTGAACACCTCAAAAGCTGAGCCGGCGTGACTAAGCGACGCCAACATTCCCTGGATGGTGTCGTCAACGTAGGTGAAATCGCGACGCGCTGTGCCGTCGCCGTAGACTTCGATTGGCTTTGCGTGGTAGATCAAGTCCGTAAACCTATGGATAGACAAGTCGGGTCGCTGCCGAGGTCCGTAGACCGTGAATAGTCGCAGGCAAACTACCCGGAGTCCGTAAAGGTGAGAATAATTCGAGCAAAGGTGCTCGCCGGCAAGCTTGGTCGCGGCATACGGACTTAATGTCTGCGTTAGCGCCTGATCTTCGCGAAAGGGGATTTCGCGCGACGCGCCGTAAACCGAAGAGCTCGATGCGAAAGCAAACCGCTCGATACCTTGTTGTTTCGCAGCTTCTAATAGATTGAAGGTGCCCATCACATTCGTTTGCAGGTAACGCTCAGGATTTTCAACCGATGGCTGCACCCCGGCCCTGGCTGCTAAATGGACAACGGCGTCGGGTTTTTCCTGTGAGAAGGTGTCAAGCACGGCATGTTTGTCGCAGATATCTGCTTCGTACAGGCGAATCGATCGGCGGACATCTTCGAGATTCTTCCATTTTAGCCGCGGGTCGTAGAAATCGTTAAAATCATCAATGACCGAGACGTCATGACCCTGGCTGACGAGCGCCTGGACCAAGTGTGATCCAATAAAACCTGCGCCGCCCGTAACGAGTATCTTCATTTTTGCCGGCCATTGTAGCATAGGCACCCTGCCTGTGGGGTTTGGCTCAACACGGTCGGTTCCTTCCTCGACTACAGGCTGGAAGCCTATGCTACTTTGCCAAGGGCTCGAAGCTGGAATTAAACCGCGCTGAGCGCAAGGGGAAAGGAGGGAGGGGGCCAGGAGATCGGTAGGGCCAAGCTCCCCACCTGCAACGCTTCCGCCTTAGGCGGATGCGGGCGGGCACCTTGGCCTAAATCGCAGATATGGCGTTGCCCGCGATTCAGGACGCGGCGAAGCGCGTCCTCCCCGACGCTGGGCAATCAGACCAAAATCGTCTGAGCGCGACTACGACCGACCCCGACCAGCATTAGTTTGGCGCCCGTGAATTCGCAAATTTTCTGCAAATAGCGTTGCGCGTTGACCGGCAAGTCACCGAAAGCTCGCGCTTCACCGGTGGCCTGTTCCCATCCAGGCAGATCGATGTAGACTGGTTGAGCCCGCGCCAATGCCGTTGCGGAGGTTGGCGGGTACTCGAGCCGTTTTCCGTTCAGCCTGTACGCCACACAGATTTTCACTCGATCCAGCGAATCGAGACCATCCAAGTTCGTGACAGCCAGTTCGTCAATTCCATTGAGCAGCGCGGCATACCGGGTCGCAACGGCATCAAACCAGCCGCACCGCCGGGCACGCCCGGTCACGGCGCCGAATTCCCGACCCATTCCGTGTAGAAGGGTTGACAATTGCTCGTCCTCAGTTGGAAAGGGCCCTTCGCCGACGCGAGTGGTATACGCTTTCATGGCCCCAACTACCCGGTCGATCTTGTTTGGAGGGATCCCGGCCCCGGTACAAGCTCCGCCCGCGGTCGTGTTGGAAGAAGTCACATACGGGTAGGTCCCGTGATCAATATCAAGGAAAGTGCCTTGTGCGCCTTCGAAAAGAATCTCCTTGCCCGTGGCCATCGCGCGATGGATCACCAAAACGGTGTTAGTAACAAATGGCCGCACCAGTTCCCCTATTTTTAAATAATCCCGGACGACGGTTTTCAAACTCACCGGTTTAGCGCCGAATTCCTTCAAGAGCCAGTTGGTGTCCTTCAGTCGGTGTTTGAGTTTTTCTTCGAACAGCTGTGGCTGAAGGAGATCGCCCATCCGAAGGCCAACCCGCGCGACCTTGTCACCATAGGCAGGCCCAATTCCGCGTTTGGTCGTCCCGATTTTGTTTTTCCCTTGGGACGATTCATGATGCTCATCGAAGAGTTTGTGATACGGAAAAACCAGGTGGGCACATTCGCTGATAAGGAGATTTTTGGAGTTAATCTTCACACCTTGGGCGGAGAGCTCCGAGATTTCCTCCCACAACGAGACCGGATCAATCACGACGCCGTTGCCGATAACGCAAAGTTTTCCCTTTCGGAGAATACCTGTAGGAATGAGACGAAGAATGTATCTCTTATTGCCGACAACGACCGTATGTCCGGCATTGTTGCCACCCTGGCTCCGCACAACCACGTCAACGTGCTCCGTAAGATAGTCGATCACCTTACCCTTGCCCTCGTCTCCCCACTGGGCGCCGACTAGAACCGTATTGGCCATAGGCTTCCGCACTAAACGCTAAACAGTCCCGAAAGCCGAGCGTAATCGAGGCTCACGGGACAAGGCTGGACACTAGGTCGGCCCAACCGCGTTCGCAAGGAGTATTAGATGCAGTGTCAGTGGCAGTGGTTAGTGTCAGTGAGAGCGCGAGGGTGGGCGTGTCGGGGCGGGGAAGAATGTATCGGCGTGTCGGCGTATCGGTGTGTCGGCGTGAAGTCTACCCATCAGCGGATCGTCAGCTACGGGAAAGCGTCAATCAAATACACCAAAGACCTGTTGATCGAGACTCCATGTCGGAATGCGACTCAAGATGGACCTGCGTCTCCGCCTGCACCGCAGTCAGATAAACAACTAGGTCTCAAAGGTGCTTTGCGCCTTTCACGAGTTGTTCATCTTTTCGACATACACGCCGACACACCGATACGCCGATGCATTCTCCCCGCGCCGACACGCCCGCCCTCGCCCTCTCACTGACACTGGCACTCTCTTTCCGACACTCTTTTCCAGCACTCTCCTTCAGTCCCCCGTCCTGATCACTGCCACAATCGGGCGGTGGTCGCTGGCCTGGTTCCAGTCGGTCGACCGATAAATATAGGACTTTCGGCGCTCTACGCTATGCGACAACCGGTCGTTGACCAGGATATAGTCTATGCGTGCATAAGTGTCGCTGAACCGCCGATAGTAGGTCCAGTGATCCCCTTGACGATCCGCCAGCCAAAGGTCAATCAGGTGGAGTGGACTCTCCCGGGGCCCAGCGATTTCCTCGATCGCGGGCTGGTCCTTCGTGTCATTCAGATCCCCGTAGACGACGACACAGACATCCGGATTGCGGATTAGCACATCATCGAGGTATTCGCGTAGTTTCTGCGCTTCGTTCCAGCGAACCCGGAATTCGCCTTCCGGGATGGGAAGTTTGGATTTCAGATGCGCCCCGATCAAGCGCAGCTGGCACAACGGGTTTACCTCGACCGTGACATCGAGGAAGCCTCGCCGAACTGCCTCGACGCTCCCATTGAGGTCAAAGGCCACCTTTGGCTGGGAATTCCGGGCGATGATCCGAAATCGGCTGAGAAGAGCAATGTGCCGGTCGGGGTCGGGGCCGTTGACGTACTCGGCAAAAGGGTAGTCGAGCCCGATCGCTTTCAACCGGCCCTGAAAGGCGCCGAACTGGTCCGGAGGACCCATCTCTGCCACCCCAAGGATGTCCGGATTAATTTCGTGAATGATGCGAAGCAACGGCGTGATTTCCGATTCCGGTTTCGGCGCAAACACCGCTTGCCCATGGTCCTTGCGCTCCATCGGCAGATAGTTTTCCAAATTATAATGGGCGAAGGTGATGGTTTGCTCAGCCCAAGCCGGGCAGGAAAGCAGGATGGAGAGGGAAACAAGGAGGCTTTTCATTGAGTATATAACTATATTATAGTATGTTGTATATATTCAAACAAATGTTTTGTTGTTGCACAGGTTTCGCATCCTGGGTTCAGGCCAAGGTGGAACTTGGCCCTACCGGATCTCGGCCCAGCGTCGGGTAGGGACGCGCTTCGCCGCGTTCTGAATCGAGGTATTGCAAACACGTATAATAAATGTTACCAACCCCTATGCCACAGTATTTCAAACGAGCTCGTCCGGCGTCTGGCGTCCTGGAATGTGAAAATCTTCCAACGGGCCTGGAGGATGCCAATGCGGCTCGCCGGGAGGCTCGCCCTACCCATCACCGGCCAGGAAACGTCGCTCGGTAGGGCGAAGTTCCCGCTGAGCCGCCGGAAATCCTTAGCCTATACGGAGCTCCGCTCTTTTGGTTGCAGCTCCGCCGCGCAAGGTGCCCGCCCGCATCCGCCTAAGGCGGAAGCGTTGCGGGTGGGAAGCTTGGCCCTATCGTACCCTCGCGCCCAGCGTCAGGGAGGGACACGCCTGGCTGCCTTTGGCGACAAAAAAAAAGCCCGGCGGTTTGCCGTGCTTCAAATCGCTTAGCGCCGTGATCGGTCAGGAAGGCTGGGTAGGTTGAGTCGGCGGATTCACCGGAGCGGAGGGTTGCTGCGTCTGTACTGGCTGAGCTGTTTGGACGGTTTGTGCAGCCGGCTGCGGTTGATAGGGTTGCGTATTCTGCGCTTGAGCGCTTTGCGCCTGCGCCTTAACGTCTTGTCCTGCTTGCTGGAGTTCCTTATCGAATTCTTCGCGCGCTTTGCGGAATTCGTTCATGCTCTGCCCAAGGCTTCGCGCGAGTTCGGGCAGCTTTTTTGCGCCGAAGAGCACCAGGACAATGATCAGAATTAGCATCCACTCGGATGGACCCGGTGTCGTAAATGCGAGCATGCTCATAACCTCTTAATCTAGCTCATCACCAAGAAGTTTCATCCGAAATCGCGCGCGCGATTGCCGGACCCTCATTTCAGTAGGTTAAGGCGAGACACAAGATCGGCCTTGCTGGTTAGCCCGACGACCTGATCTTTTACTTCGCCCGACTTAAAAATTAACAAGGTGGGAATGTTCCGAATTCCAAAGCGATTCGATAACGCCGGATTATTGTCGACATCCACTTTCGCTACTCGAACCTTTTCGCCGTGTTCCGATGCGATCTCATCCAGGACCGGGGCAATCATCCTGCACGGTCCACACCACGTTGCCCAAAAGTCCACCAAAACGGGTACCTTGGAGTCGCTGATGGTCTGGTCAAAGTTCGATTCGTCCAAGTGAATGACAGATGCAGTAGTTGTTGTAGCCATAGAATCAGAGATTTTTCTGTGCTTTATCGTAGTTCTCGGGGCAAGCCTAGCCAAAAGCAATCAGTAACTGGACTATAAGCGAAACTACGGAAAAAGCGAGAAGCAACCCGGCGAGTGGAACAATCCATGGGTCGCGCTGAGCAGGCGGAAGCCGAGACATCAGCATCTGGCTGGTTGGTGATGAACCCGGCGATTCCGAACTGCTTGCCGCGTCCATCGCAGCGTTAGCCAGCTGAGTACTTCTCGGCGGGATGTCAATTCTCGCCACAGCCCTTTTTTGTTCCGCCATCGTCCCTATATACCGGCTGACAGGAGCAGGTTGTCAACTGTTCTTGATGGAGTTCAGTAGATAGCGAGGCCAAGGCGAGATTTGGCCCTACCGCATTTCAGCCGATCTTGGCCCAAGCACCGGTTGCAAAATGGGCTCGAAGGCCGGATTTTCATTCTCTTCGAAATTAATGACAATGGCGATTCAAGTGCCGAGGCATGTTGCGATCATCATGGATGGGAACGGACGATGGGCACGGCAGCGTGGATGGCCCAGAAGCCGCGGGCACCTCGAAGGCGCGAAATCAGTTCGCGAATGCGTAGAGGGTTGTTTGGATCTCGGAATCGAATTTTTAACCCTTTACGCATTTTCGACCGACAATTGGCAGAGGCCAAAGGCAGAGATCGATACCCTGATGGGATTGCTTCGCAAATTCCTGAAAGATTACACCGAGCAACTGGGGGACCGCGGAGTAAAGCTGGAGGCGATCGGACGGTTAGCCGAACTCCCGGCCGATTGTCAGGAGCAATTGCGCGAAGCGATCGAGGCCACCGCTCGGAACGAAAAGCTCACGACGATCCTCGCCGTGAACTACGGTGGAAGGACCGAGATCGTTGATTCTGTTAAGAAGATCATTCACGATGTCCAAGCCGGCGAATTGAAGCCGGAGGCGATCGATCCGGAGCTATTTCGTCGATATCTTTACACTAGCAAATGGCCGGATCCGGATCTGCTGATTCGTACCTCCGGTGAGATGCGGGTATCGAACTTCCTGTTATGGCAGGTCAGCTACACCGAGATTTTTGTCACGAACAAGCTCTGGCCGGACTTCAAGAAGCAGGATCTGTGTGATGCTGTCGAAGAATTCAGCAAGCGCCAACGCCGGTACGGCGGGGTATAGTTGAGGCCTGTAGGGCGCCTGGCTCAGGCGCCGTGGACCGCGTCAGGTCCTCCCGGCGGCTGAGCCAGCCGCCCTACAAGCTTTAACGGCGCCAGAACCGGGCGCCCTGCCGCGTTTTGTCGATCTTGGCCCAGCGTTACCGCCACTAATCGGTTGCGGTTTGCGCTGGATGCGCAAAATATATCAGCCTGTAATGGGGCGCTTAAAGCGCGAACAGTTTCATCTGACGCTCGTGGATTTTGGGTCTCACCATCAGGGTCCCCGCTACCCCACCGAGCAGACGCATCGATGCAGAGCATTTTGTTGGTAGATCCCGAGACCGATTTCCTTGAATGGGCTCAGAACCAGCTGGAGACGCCAACCACGCGCGTCCTGACGGCCACTACTGCTGACGCGGCGTACAAAATCTACATCGCTGAGAATCCCGACCTGCTGGTGTCAGAAACGCATTTGATGCCTTTCAGCGGTTTGGAACTACTGGCCCGTGTCCGCCAGCGAGATTCGAACGCAATTGTCATCCTGATGAGCGCATTCGGCACGACTCAGTCAGTCATCGAGTCGATGAAGCTTGGCGCTTTCGATTATCTACGTAAAGAGTCGCTGCCCTTTAATCTGAAACCTGTTGTCGATGCGGCACTTACAGCGCAAGCAGAGATGCGTTCGGCCACTGCGTTCAAGCCGCAGCTAACGGTCGAGCAGTACCAGGACAGTTTGGTGGGTCAGTCGCAACCGATGCAGCAGGTGTTCAAGATGGTCGGCCGGGTCTCCCACAGCGACGCGCCGGTAATGATCACCGGCGAGAGCGGCTCGGGCAAAGAATTGGTGGCGCGAGCCATCCATCATTACGGCAACCGGAGCACGCAGCCGTTTATCGCGATAAATTGCGCGGCAATTCCCGAGAACCTTCTCGAGAGCGAGTTGTTCGGTCACGAAAAGGGCGCGTTCACGGGTGCGGCGGTGCAGCGAGTTGGAAGATTCGAGCAGAGTAACGGCGGGACATTATTTCTAGATGAGATCGGGGATATGCCCCTGGCGGTGCAGGGCAAGATCCTGCGCGTGCTTCAGGACGGCGAGTTTTCCCGGGTTGGTGGGAACGCGACGATTAAGGCGGATGTTCGCATCATCGCCGCGACCAATAAAACACTGGAACAAGAGGTCGCTAAGAAGCAATTCCGCGAGGATCTCTTTTACCGATTGAACGTCGTCCGAATTCATTTACCGCCGCTTCGCCAACGTAAGGAGGACATCAAACTCCTGGCAGAATACTTTTTGAAAAAAATCGCGACCCATAAGCATCTGCCGCAGCTGACACTTTCCGCTGAAGCAGTGAAAGCGATGGAAGAATATCCGTGGCCGGGCAATGTGCGGGAATTGGAAAACACCATTCAGCGTGCATGCGTCCTGGCCGCGAGCGACGTGCTGTTACCGAAGGATATCCCATTGGGAATGGGGCGGCAATCCGGCAGCGAAGAAGATGGAAAGGAACTCCCGATAGTACCGTTGATTGCCGTGAAACCAACCCTGGAGACGGCGGTGGAAACCCTGTTGGACGCTGCGTCCGGCGATTCGACCTTGCAGCTTTTGCCCTGGCTCGAGCGGGAGTTCACACTCTTCGCCATGAAGCGGACCAAAGGGAACCAGGTCAAGGCGGCCAAACTCTTGGGAGTTACGCGGGCGACCTTGCGAAAGCGAATCGAGAGATACGGGATCACGAAGGAGCTGAATT
Source organism: Chthoniobacterales bacterium (assembly GCA_049585495.1). Lineage (GTDB taxonomy): Bacteria > Verrucomicrobiota > Verrucomicrobiia > Chthoniobacterales > JAFAMB01 > JBAUZZ01. The sequence continues at coordinate 17,659 of JBAUZZ010000405.1, forward strand.
TTCAGTAGGTTTGTAGGGCGCCTGGTTCGGGCGCCGGGTCGACCAAGGTCGGGTTATCCCGGCGGCTGAGCCAGCCGCCCTACAACGTAAGATGTCAACGAACCCAATCTGCGAAACCGTTCATAAGATTGCCTGGTCGGCGCCTTTCCAGGAGAGGTTCCGAAAGAGCTCTCGTTTCGAGCATGTCTGTCTGGCCGCTCAAGCTTTCGTTGCGGCATGCTCGGTGGCCCATTTCGCCTCTCGATCGTGCTGGATCGTTTGTCCGGACCTCCGTCGGCAGGAGGAACTTCTCAATGGCTTGCTAAATTGGGAGGTCGCCGCGCTCTTCTTCCCCGAGATCGAATCGTCAGCAATCGAAGGCGCGGTGCCTGACCCGGAAATCGCTGCGGAGCGGCTCGAAGTATTGCACAGACTCGCCCGAGGCGAGCGTGCGGTCGTCGTCGTGACTAAAGCTTCTCTCGATGACCGGGTAACGGCGAAGGATACTTTAAGCAGGCAGTCTAGAGTTCTTCGGACCGGAGAAAGACTTGATCGGGACGCGTTAGTGGAATCCTTGCTCAAGGCCGGGTACGAGCACGTTCACCAGGTCTCGACACGCGGCCAGTTCGGAGTACGAGGTGGCATCGTCGATATTTTCTCAACGCAACAAACGCTGCCGGTACGGATCGAGCTCTTTGGCGATCAGATCGAATCCATTCGCGAATTCGATTTGGACGAGCAGACGTCGATCCAGGTGATCGACCGCTGCGAGATTCTGGTCGGCCCGCCCGAGTCGGCGACCGAATTTCTGCACGATTACATCCGTGCTGAAGATGTCGTCATCGATATCGAGTCCGGCCTGGACGAAGCGATGGTCCGGATCACGTCCGCGGCTTATCTTTCCGATGGTGTCGAGGATTTTACGACCGCGTTCTTTGAGTCCGGCTTCCAGGATTTTGAAGCAGGCGACTTCCTGGTGGAGGAGACAAAACGGGAAGCTGCTCTTGATCAGCTCAGAAACTGGATCGCGGAGAAGTGGGAGCTTCTGGCTATCTGCCACAACGAAGGAGAGATTGAGCGGCTCCGCGATGTTTTAAGGGACAATGAGGTCGAGGTGGAGGCGGTGCGTTTTGCGGTGGGAAACCTCAACCACGGGTTCATCTATCCTACGTCTCGTCTCGCCCTGCTTTCGGATGCTGAGATCTTTGGACGCTATCAAAGTCCCAGCGCCCGCCGATTGGCAATGCGCCGCTCGCGCCTTTTCGGGAGCCGCGCACCGATTGACTTCAGCGAACTGACCGAAGGCGATCTCGTTGTCCATTTCGAACATGGGATCGGGAAGTATCTCGGCATTCAGAACCTGGCTCAAAATGGGTCCGAGCAGGAGGTTGTTGTACTGGAGTTTGCAAATGAAGCCCGCCTTTATGTGCCGTTTGAGCAGGCCTTCCTGATCTCGCGGTATATGGGAATCGGGAAGAGGTACCCGCCTCTGAGCAATTTGGGAGATAGCAGATGGGCCAAGGCGAAGAAGGCAGCAGAGACAGCCGTCTTCGACTACGCTGCGCGACTCCTGCAGGTACAAGCTGAGCGGAACGCGCTCCCCGGATACGGTTTTCCACCGGACACGAAGTGGCAGACCGAGTTCGAAGCATCCTTTTTGTACAAAGAGACGCCTGATCAGCTGCGCGCGATTCAGGAAACGAAGCGCGACATGGAGTCGGATCAGCCCATGGATCGTTTGATCTGCGGAGACGTGGGCTTCGGGAAAACTGAAGTAGCTATCCGGGCGGCCTTTAAGGCGGTAATGGGTGGCAGGCAGGTCGCAATGTTGGTTCCGACAACGGTATTGACCCAGCAGCATTTCAAGACCTTTCGCGAGCGCATGTCGGACTATCCAATTCGGGTAGGAATGTTAAGCAGATTTCTTTCGACAAGCGAACAGAGGAAGATTGTCGAGGGCATCAAAGACGGCTCAGTCGACATCGTGATCGGGACCCATCGCCTGATTTCCGGCGATGTCGGGTTCAAGAACCTCGGCTTGGCTATTATCGATGAAGAACAACGGTTCGGTGTGCGACATAAGGAACGGTTCAAAGAGCGGTTCAAGTTCGTCGATGTGCTTACCTTGTCGGCTACGCCAATCCCGCGGACGCTTTACCTTTCTCTGGTTGGGGCCAGGGATATGTCGATCATCGAGACTCCGCCCCCAAATCGGCTGCCGGTCGAGACGATCATTTGTGGATTCGACGAGCGCACGATACGTGACGCCATCCAGCGCGAACTGCGAAGGAAAGGACAGGTCTTTTTTCTCCACAACCGAATCGATTCGATTGAACGCGTCAGAGAACGAGTGCTGCACCTTTGTCCCGAGGCTCGTGCTGACATCGGGCACGGACAAATGGACGAAACCGAATTGGAGGAGGTAATGCGCCGGTTCGTCGATGGAAAAACGGATGTATTGATCTCGACTACGATCATCGAAAACGGGCTCGATATCCCGAACGCCAATACGATCATCATCGACCGAGCCGATCGATTCGGGCTCGCGGACTTGTATCAACTCCGCGGGCGCGTCGGACGTGCGCAGCATAAGGCCTATGCTTTCCTGCTCTTGCCGCGAGAGCTGATGACGGTTGGGGCAGCGCGACGACGGATCAATGCGATGAAGCAATATTCGAGCTTGGGCACAGGCTTTAGAATCGCCATGCGCGACTTGGAGATCCGAGGCGCCGGCAACATTCTGGGCACCGCCCAGAGTGGGCACATCGTCAACATCGGGTTTGATCTTTACTGCCAACTCTTGCAGCAAGCGGTCGAGCAACTGAAGGGTCAACGAGGCGAGCCCAGAGCGGAAATCTATATGCGGCTCGACTTCGTCGCCACCAACGAAGCCGAATTCATCACAGCGCAGAACCGGTTAGCGCCGGCTTTCATCCCCGCGGACTATATCGCGCAGCCGCAAATGCGGATTCAGGCCTACAAGAGACTGGCCGAAGTAGAATCAAAGGACCAGCTTCAATCGCTGGAAAAGGAGTGGCGCGACCGGTTCGGCCTCTATCCGAATGCCGTGCGTAACCTGCTGATGTTGAATGAAATAAAATTGCTTTGCGCCCGCAATAAAATCACGCGGGCCGAAGTAAAAGATACTAAGGTCATGCTCACTCGCGGCGGCGATTATGTGCTGCTCGGCGACCGGTTTCCACGCTTGACTTCCCGGGAACCCGAAAATAATCTTGCCGAGTTGTTATCCTTCCTTAGTTGACTCTCCTAAAATGTCCAGGTTTGTGAAGTTGTTTGCCGCCGGTGTTTTTAGTGTTTTTGCCCCGATCATTACCCACGCCGCTGATCCGCAAGTTATCGACGGGATTGCTGCCGTAGTGAATGGTGATGTGATTACGTTTTCTCAGGTTCAGGAGCTTTCCGGTCCCCAAGAGCAAACGTTGCGCCAGCAATTTTCCGGGCAGCAGCTCATCGATAAGATCAAGGAAACCCGCCTCGCGGCGCTCAACGATCTCGTCGATCGCCAGCTTGTTCTGGAAGAGTTTAAGAAGAAAGAATACCACATCCCTGATTTCGCCGTTGAGGAACAAGTTGGTGATGTTATCAAAGATGAGTTTGCCGGCGATCGGCAGGCATTCATCCGGACGCTTAATGCTCAGGGGTATACCCTGGACAGGTTCCGGGATATGCAGCGGGACAAGATCATTGTTCAGGTCATGCGGCAGAATAATGTGAAAGGAGAATTCACCCCTTCACCGCAGGATGTTAACGCCTATTACGAGGCGAACAAAAAGGATTTTGCCACCCCGGAGCAAGTAAAACTGCGGATGATTGTTCTTAACGCCGATCCCTTGAACGCGAGCTCTTCCGATTCCACCCGAAAGATGGCGGACGACATCCAACAAAGAGCGAAAAGCGGTTCTGACTTTGCCACACTCGCAAAAACCTACTCGATGGACGCGACCGCCGAAAATGGCGGCGACTGGGGTTGGGTCGACCAGAAGACACTAAATCAGGACCTGACAGCGGTGGCCTTTGCGCTCTCCCCGGGTCAAGTGAGCCAGGTCGTTCAGGTAGGTGACTCCTATTATCTGATATACTGCGAGGACAAAAAGGTCTCTACGATCAAGCCACTGGCGGAGGTCCAGGATTCAATTCGAAAGAAGCTTGAACAGATTCAACGGCAAAAAGCGACTCAGAGGTGGATCGACGGTCTTCGCGAGAAGGCTTATATCAAGGTCTATTAACACTAAATTTCGGAATTGACTTCGGTTGGGACACGCCGAAGCGCGTCCCTACCAAACGCTGGGTCCAAAAATGCGGTAGGGCCAAGTTCCACCTTGGCCTGAGCCGAGGAGCTAGTGGCGTGCTGAGCGGGAGCATGTCCCCTGCAGTTTCGCTATTTTCGCTAAGCTGTGCCGGTCCGCTCGGAGTGCCGACCCTACCGAGCTTGTGGCTTCGGTGGCTGGTAGGGTCGTTTCTCCGAAGCGACCGAGCGACGCCCAGAGATGCGTCCCTATCCCGACTTGACGAGATCGTCATGGCCCAAGATACTTTATAAATTTAAGTAAAAGCGTGCGTAAGTATCTAAAAGCCTTCGAGATAGGTCTTCAGAATACATTCGTCTATCGCTGGAATTTCCTCCTGCGTTCCCTGTTTGGTGTGTTTCCGCTCATCGGGACGATCTTTATCTGGAGTGCCATTTTCGAGGCCAGAGGCTCAAACATTAACAATTTCGACTTCGCGACTGTCGTCTTCTATTTTCTGCTCGTGCTTTTCCTGGATAACTTGATTGCCCCCAGTGACGATGAATGGCAGGTCGCTACCGACATCCGCGAGGGCCAAATGAATGGGTTCCTGGTCAAGCCGATAAATTACCTGGTTTATCGATTCAGTCTCTTCGTGAGCAATCGGCTCTTGTACACCGCCGTGACACTACCGGTTGTGATCGGGATCTTTATGGTTTTTAGCCGATACCTTCAGTGGCCATCTCGTTGGGAGATCTGGGCACTGACGTTTGTCAGTGTCGGGCTGGCAGCACTCCTTCAATTCCTGATTGCCTTTTCCGTTGCGCTTTTGGCCTTCTGGATGTTGGAGATCTCGACCGTGGTCTTCATTCTCTATTCATTCGAGTTTTTCCTGAGCGGTCATATGTTTCCCCTGGGACTAATCTATCCGCCAATTCGGGAGTTTCTGATGTGGTTACCGTTTCCCTACGAACTGTATTTTCCGATCTCAATTTTCATGGCGAAGGTCAGTGGGGTCGCATTGTGGAAAGGTCTGGCGATTCAGACTTTTTGGGTAATAATCGTCGCCTTCTTGGCTACCGGCCTGTGGCGCCGTGGTCTGGGCAGGTACCAAGCGGTCGGCGGCTAGCCTGCAC
>JBAUZZ010000406.1:0-5611 GCA_049585495.1 Chthoniobacterales bacterium
AGAAAGAAGCGGCGATCAAAGCCCAAGATTTTGAAAAAGCAGCGGCGTTGCGAGATTCCGAAAAACAGACACAAGATAAGCTGGAGCGAATCTTAAACGAGTGGCGGGAACAGCGCGAAGAGCGCGAGGTGGTCGTCACGGGCGATGACATCATGGGGTCTGAGTAGCAATTGGACGGAAAACCGGGTTAAGCCGGGCGCGGCAGTCATTTTTTCTTACCGCTCCGTATCTTTCCTCCTTCAACTACCTTCAGCCCATCCTTGCGCAGCGTCCCATTTGGCGCGACGTGCCGGTAGAGCGTTTGCCGGGTAATAGCCAGTTCGCTGCATAAATCCGTCACTTTCGTTTCCTTTTGTCCCATTGCGGCCATCGCGAGGCGGACTTTTGCCGCTGTCATTTTGAAGGGCGCACCGCCTTTGCGTCCGCGCGCACGGGCCGATGCAAGGCCGGCTTTGGTTCGTTCGGAGATCAGGTCGCGCTCGAATTCCGCGAGCGCGGCGAAGATGCCGAACACCAACTTGCCCGCTGGCGTGGTGGTGTCGATGGATGCCCCGTGGCCCGCCAGCACCTTGAAACCGATGCCGCGTGTACTGAGGTCGTGAACGACGTTGATGAGGTGGCGCAGGTCGCGCCCCAACCGGTCGAGCTTCCAGACGATGAGGGTATCCCCGCGACGCAGTGCCTTCAGTGCGGCATCGAGTCCCGGTCGCGCGTCCAGCCGCCCGGAGGCGCGGTCCTCGTAGAGCCGGCGCGTGGTAACGCCGGCGGCCCTCAGCGCGTCGCGCTGCAGATCGGTGCTCTGCGATCCATCTGCCTTCGACACCCGCATGTAGCCGATCAGCATGCTGTCACCTTAACGGTCGATTGCGTGACAGCCGCGAAAGTGCCTGCCAGGCACGTCGCATATGTCACATATCCAATCCTATATTCTACGTCATGCAGAGGGTCTCGCAGATTATTTGTGAGACAGTACCTGAGAATCGGTTGAGGTGGATCAAATGGCCGTCAGTTTTCTCACTGCCGCGCAGCGTGATCGTTATGGCCGTTATCCCGACGTGGTGACGCCAAACGATTTGTCTCGCTGCTTTCATCTCAGCGACGACGACCGCGCGCAGATCATGAGCTGTCGCGGCCACCACAATCGCCTGGGCTTTGCGCTGCAGCTGAGCACCGTGCGTTACCTCGGCACCTTTCTCGACGACCCGATAGCTGTCCCCTCCTCAGTGTTGCAATCCCTGTCGCACCAATTGGATATCCATACCCTCGACGGCCTGCAAAGCTATCGCAAGGGCGAACAGCGCGAGGAGCATGTAACAAAGATCCGCAAACGCTATGGCTACGGCGACATCACCGAGCCACGGGTGGGCTTCCGAATGACACGCTGGCTTTACGGCGTGTGCTGGACCGGCACCGAACGGCTGGGTGCGCTGTTCGACCGCGCTACCGCTTGGCTGCTTGCCCACAAGATTCTACTGCCTGGCGTCACCACCTTGGAGCGCTTCGTCGTCAGCGTGCGCGCCCGGGTCGAAGCCCGTCTATATCAGCTGTTGACGCAGGGGATCACCCAGCAACAGAAAGACCAGTTGCAACGGCTGCTGCTCGTGCCGGAGGGCGATCGGGTTTCTTTGCTCGACCAGATTCGCTCGGGGCCGACGCGCATCAGCGGTCCGGCGATTCGCGCAGCGATCGATCGATTGAACGCCGTGCGTGCGCTGGGTATCACCGTACCGATGAAGGCCCGCATTCCGTCGAGCCGGATCGCGTCCTTGGCGCGCTTCGCCAACCGCGCCAAGGCTCAGGCCATCAGCCGCATGCCACCCGCTCGCCGCTTGGCCACGCTCGCGGCCTTTGTCCACAGCCTCGAAGCGACGGCTCAGGATGATGTTCTGGAAGTGTTGGAGATCCTCTTGCACGAACTGTTCGGCGACGCCGAAAAAGCCGACAAGAAGGCGCGCTTGCGGACATTGAAGGATCTGGACCAATCGGCTGCCGCCTTGGCAGAGGCCTGTCATTTGCTACTGGATCACGATGTGCCGGATGAAAGCCTGCGTAGGAAAGTGTTCGCGAAAATTCCACGTGCAGCACTGGAAAACGCTCTTGAGCGAGTCTCTGTCTTAATCCGGCCGCCGGACGATGTTTATTACCAGGAGCTCTCGGAGCACTATCGCTCGGTCAGGGGTTATCTACCCCATGTGCTCACACACATCTGCTTCGAAGCGGCGCCGGCGGGTCGGCCGCTGCTCGCCGCCTGCGACTGGCTGCGTGATCAACAGGACCGCAACAAGCCGGACAACAATGCGCCCCGTGAAGTCATCGACAAGGCCTGGCAGCGTTACGTCGTGCAGAAAGACGGCCGCGTCGATATTCGGGCCTTCACCTTCTGCGTGCTCAGCCATTTGCAGACCGCAATTCACCGGCGCGACGTGTTTACCCACCCGAGGTGGCGCTACGCAGATCCGCGGGCCAATCTGTTGTCCGATGCCGAGTGGGAAGCGACACGCCCGATCGTCTGCCGCACGCTCGGACTGCCGCCCGATCCGCAACCGATTCTAGAGAGTTTGGCGGTAGAGTTGGACAAAACCTATCGCGAGATTGCGCGACGGCTGTCGGACAATCCAGACGTTCGATTTGAAAAGGTCAAAGGCAAAGAAGAACTGATCCTGACACCGTTGGATGCGCTGGACGAGCCGCCGTCACTGATCCAGTTGCGCAAGGTCGTGGCCGAGCGACTACCGCGCGTGGAGTTGGCGGAGCTGGTACTGGAGGTGGCCTTGCGGACCGGCTTCACAGAAGCCTTTACGCATCTGACCGATCGTTCTGCGCGAACTGCGGATTTTGCCTTGAGCCTGTGCGCCGCGCTTCTCGCGGAGGCCTGTAACACGGGACCGGAACCGTTCATCCGTCACGACACACCGGCGCTGCGCCGGGATCGGATCGCCTGGGTCAGGCAGAACTATCTGCGCGACGAAACGATTACCGCCGGCAACGCCACTCTGGTGACAGCACAAAATCGCATCGCCCTTGCGCACGCCTGGGGCGGCGGCGAAATCGCCTCTGCCGACGGCATGCGTTTCGTGGTACCGATCCGCACCGTTCACGCCGGTCCCAATCCGAAGTACTTCGGTCCCCTCCGGGGCATGACCTGGTACAACTTGCTGTCGGATCAATTCACCGGATTGAACGCCATTCCAGTGCCCGGCACGTTGCGCGACAGCTTGGTTTTGCTCGCCGTGGTGCTCGAACAGCAGACCGAACTTAGGCCCACGCAGATCATGACCGACACCGGCGCATATAGCGATGTCGTGTTCGGCTTGTTTCGACTCCTCGGCTATCGATTCTGCCCGCGCCTAGCCGACATCGGCGGCACGCGCTTCTGGCGCATCGACCCACAGGCCGACTACGGCAAGCTCAACGTTGTTTCACGGCACCGGCTCAAGCTACAACGAATTGCGCCACACTGGGATGATATGCTCAGACTTGGCGGGTCGCTCCTGCAGGGCCGGGTGCCGGCCACCGGCATCATGCGCACCCTTCAGGTCGGTGAGAACCCGACTCGGTTGGCGCAGGGCATCGCCGAATTCGGGCGCATCGACAAAACTCTGCATTCGCTTCGCTTCATCGACGACAAAGACATGCGCCGGGGCACGCTTACACAGCTCAATCGGGGTGAAGGTCGGCACAGTGTTGCACGGGGCGTTTTCAGCGGTAAACGGGGCGAACTGCGGCAGCGCTACCGCGAAGGGCAGGAAGATCAACTCGGCGCGCTCGGACTCGTCGTCAATATGATCGTGCTCTGGAATACAATTTACATAGAGGCAGTCCTGCAGCAATTCCGAAAGGAAGGCTATCGGGTGAACGAAGAGGATAAGGCGCGCCTCTCACCCCTGATCCACGAGCACATCAACACGCAGGGGCGCCATTCGTTCATGATGCCGGAGGCGGTGGTGAAGGGGGAACTGCGCCCGCTGCGAAACCCGGCCGATGATCTGGACTGAAGCTATTACTGACCGCGGCCCATGTCATAACCGCAAAACATACGCGCCCCGCTCGCCATATCGCTCTGGATTACCCTCGTGCTAACCACATCCAACCGATATTCCGTTAACGGGGGTTACGTTAAAGGCGTCCCATCCGAATCCATCCGAATCTTCCAAGTATCGCCCTCACGAACAGTAATATTTGACCAGTAGCCCTTGATTTGTATAGGGCCGAAGTTCTGGCCTTGAATAGTCTCACTCCATTCCCCGTTGCTCCATGCCTCATTGTCAGCCGTTCTTATATGGTGCGGGGAATACTGATCGACCTCGTCGATATGGTTTCCGAAATGATATTTCTTGAATACGTCTGCCCAATGTTTCTCGATGGCCTCCCGACCGTAAATCGTCCTGTGTCATTCACCAGAACCGCGTCCTCCGTGTAGAGCGCGGCCAAGACGACGGCATCGCCGTTGTTGAATGCCTCGTTAGTTTTTTCACTGAGCGCAGTAAGCTGCTCGGCTATTTGTGGATCGGCCGCGTCTTTCTGTTGGGCGAAGGCTGGCGCAGCAAAGCTGATTGCCAACCCTACGATGGCGAGTAGTAAGCGGATTTTCATTATATCCTCCCAATGGTGTAGGGCTGAGGCTACGGATTTGTCAGGTTCGCCACCGGGATTTCTAATCAGCGCCAGTCATACTTAGACACTGACGCACGAATCTTCCAAGTATCGCGCGCGTGTGTATACACATTTATCAAAATAGCCTCCAGCTTGCTTGGAGCCGTTAATGGTTACGGTCCACCCTCCGATTGCACATAAATCGCCACCAAAGGCATAGACATAATTGATTTTTGTAGAATTATCGGAAGGACTGTAACGTTGAAACAAGTTTGTGAAATATTTCTCGATGTCTGGCAGCCCCGAGGCGAACCCCTCCGTTGCGCTAAGAATCGCATTTGCGGTGTAGAACGCTGCCACCGCAGTTGCATCGTGCTTGTTGAATGCTTCATCAAACTTCTCATTTATCGCTTGAAGCTGCTGCACTAGTGCGGGGCCCGCAGGAACGGGTTGAAATGGATTGGGCACCGCTGGGGTAGCTGCTTTCTCTTGGGCGAAGATCGGCAAAGCAAAGCTGATTGCGAATCCTACAAGGGCGACTGCTAAGGGTATTTTCATTATTTCCTCCTGGAGGTTTAGGACGATTTGTCGTCGAGGGAGTCGGTGCGGGTTTTGCCGCGTCGCCGGGGGCAAGAGGATCAATGCCTTCGGTAGAAGATCTCTGGGCGACACGCCAATTGGACGCCTCGCCGATTCCGGTGTCAATGAGAATAGCGATCACAGAAGCCGAGTCCTCGCGCCCGTTAGGGCGATCTCCGCCTCAGGTAGGTATTCTGCGACTGCTCGAGAAAAGCGAACGTTTGCGAGGTTGAACCCTCCTTAACGAAGATTTTCGGCTGGATTGTGGTTAGCACCTTACCCCGGTTTTCCGTCCATTTGCTACTCAAACCCCAAGAAGAACGGCGGCTTCACTCTCTCGACGCCCAAGCAGGAAGAGAGCGACGCCGAGCCTTTACAGCAATACTTCCCCGACCACCGCATTGTGCCGCTCGTGGAAGTCCTCGCCACCGTCAACCGC
>JBAUZZ010000407.1:0-10789 GCA_049585495.1 Chthoniobacterales bacterium
AGTGCGCGGAGTCCAGCAACTACCCATGCTCATTACTGCACTAGAAAATCTTCACCTTGAAATGTTAAAAGATGCAGCCTAACCACTCCGGAGAACCCCCTTTTCAACTATCCGAGGGACATCCCCCACCGATTACAGACTACTGATTACTGACGACTGATTACTGATTACCGCTTACTGACTACCGACTACCGCTCCTCTCTTCGCGGCGCTCGCTCCATGGCCAACCGATAAGCGCCGAGTACCCGCTCACGAAAATGGTCCCAGGTGAAGTGCTTCACCACGCGTTCACGTCCAGCGGCGCCGTAGCGGCGAACCAGGTCGGGACGATCGTACAAGAACCGGATCGCGCCTATTAAAGCATCAACGTCGTTGGGTGGGATCACAACTCCGTTGAGACCGTCCGCCACCACATCTCCGGCTTCGCGTGTCGTGATCTGTGCCAGCCCACAAGCTGCCGCTTCATAGGTTGTCTTGGCGCTCCCTTCGAGGGCGGAGGGAAAAACATGCACGGACCCCGCGCGATAGACGTTCTCGACACCCTTGCTGAATCCGAGCACCTTCACATTGCTCGGTAGGTTGGTCAGATAAGGAAGTACTTCATCATGCGGGTGTCCGGCCAGCCACAGTTCGGCGTCCTTTAGCTTTAGCCGCTTCCATGCCTCAATCAGGGTATGCACTCCCTTTCGCTTGATCAGCGCACCGACAAAAACGGCGCGAAACAGTGGCGGCGGAGTACCGGGTTGAAAACGGTTGATGTCCACTCCTTGCGGCATGCTGTAGAGCTTTTCGTTGGCAAATCCGAGCACCCGAAAGGTGTCAGCTGCCTTCTCCGACTCGACCAGGATCAGATCTGCCAATTCGTATTCCTCCAGGCTCTGTTGCCGGCTGATCAGAAGGCGGTTGAGCCAGCGTTGCGGGACCGGAGCATTCTCCATAGCAATCTCCTGTTCCGTTTTCGGGGGGAGCACCTTGCCTTTCTGCCGGTGCCAGGTCGGAATCTCCAGTAGTGACGGAATCCCGAGTGATTTTGCCACTCGTAAACCGCTTAGTGCCTCGCCGGACCAGACGTGAAAAAGATCAAACCGGCCCGTCCGGAGAAACTGAGCGGCAACGCGAGCTACCGCCCGTTTTTTTGCCGCGTAATAGTATTTGCTCTCCAGATTCGAGAACAGCCGCACCGGGTGAAAGCGCAGGGTTTTCATCTTATGCCGATCGATATCCGGAGCGCGGACACCGTAAGATATCGCCTTGCCCAAATAGGGCTGGATTCCTCGAATGGTTTCGAGCGCTACCAAATCGAGACCGATGCCTCCAATACGCGCCGAGATTGCGTAAAGGACGCTGCGTGGCAACGGTTCCTGAGACATGAAGGTAAAAGCTCCTGCTCTTACGTAGCACGTCAAAGCAGGAGTTTTCACTTCCGCTCAGCAAAAGCAGGAGCTTTTACCTACTCTGACGCCGATCGTCACGCAATATGCCAAAAATGTCACTCTTGGACTCTTGAGCCATTTCCGGCGCGCCACCAAGGATCGACCTGGCGCCTTTGGTCGGAGCCACGAGCGACGCCCCGCACCTGGACCTGTTTCTAATCTTCTCGGTCGACTTTGGCACAGGCTCTGCCGCGGAAATTGAACTGCCCGCTGCGCAAGGAGGCAGGCATTAGACCTGCATATCTCCTTGCACGGAGTAGGACCTGTTTTCCAATAGTGGGACGGGCGTCCCGCCCGTCTTTTGCGTCCAATCATCCACGGACGGGACGCCCGTCCCACTCTTTCTGCGGTCTTTTGCTATTCTTTCCCGCCTTGAGTGGAAGCGGCTTCCTGCTCCCGGATCGAGCGTCGCGAAACCTCGAGTTTTTGCTTCAGATCGGTCAGGATTCTTTTGAACGCGGGGTCATTTTCGAAGACATCCAGGATCGGATTCTCGAGCCCGAAGGGCAGGTGCAAGAAGGTCAGATGAGTCAGGTATTGGTCCAGGTAGCGATACGCGTCGTGTCGTCGCCCGACAAAGCGACAAGCCCAGGCGACATACAGAGGCGCATCCCAGGGAATGTCAGGTTGGGCCGGTCGCTCGAGGCGCGCCAGTCCGCGCCTTAGGACTTCTTCGCCGGTCTCTCGAGCTTCGGCTTGCCGGCCTGCCCTTTGCAGCCCAAGAGCGAGATAGGTTCTTGCCCGGAGACTTTCGCGGTCTGCTTGCAGATGGCCGTTGCAACTGTCAATGACCGCTGGCCAGTCCTCCGACCCGACGGCGCAATAAAGGAGGCCATCGGAAACCGAATAGGTGGTGCTTTGCAGCCTCGGAGCTAAGTGCGTTTCAGGCGGCAACTGCATGAATCCGGCTCGGGCGTCGGTAAACCTTTTTCGCCACATCATGCGGTAGCACTCCATTAAGTGATGAAGTTGCGGGCTAGTCTCCTGCTCGAGCGCTCGTCGCATCCATTTCTCCGCCAAATCGGTCATGCCTGCTCGAAAAAGGATCTCGGTAGAAAAATAAACCCGCCACGTTTCCTTTGGGTTCAGGAAGTAGGCCTTGCGGAAAAGCTGGTAGGCTTCGACGAATTGATGCCTCGAGAGCGCCCTGATCCCAGCAAGCGCGTTAGCCGCGTCGTCGTTGGGTCCAAGCTCAAGCGCCTTGCGAAGCGCTTCATCGCACTGGGAATTCCAGCCTTTCCTATGGTAAGCCCGTGCCAGCGTTGTGTAGCTGCGGACTTCCAGGGGGTCGAGCGCAATCGCGCGCCGAGCGGACTCAACCGCGGCGTCGAGCAGTCGCTTGTCCCCACGGAAGCCCTCCTGCTCGAGGAACAAACACGCCAGTCCTGTGTATCCCAAAGCAAAATTGGGCTCCTGTCCGACCGCTCTTTTGAAAAGCTCCCCCGCCTTCTCGTTGGCCTCTGGATCGAGCAACTCCATCAAAGCCATGCCGCGAAGATAAAGATCGTATGCGCTGAGATTTTCCGGCGCTTTCCAACGCGCCCTGACTTCTTCGTCGGGCAGCTGCCGCCAGCTCTGAGGATCCATCGGATGCCCCGCGCTGATAGCGCCCAGTGTGATTGGCATCAACTCCAGGAATTTGGACGGACTCTGGAGACGCGATCGGGGGTTTTTCTCCAGGAGCGCCTCAAGTAGAACGACGATCGGCTGTGGGACTCCTTTCAGTCGTTCCAGCGGTAAGGGGGTGTGCAGGTGCTGGTACATCACCTCGGCGGCGCTGCCACCGAAAGGAGCCTCGCCAGTCAGCATCGCCCAGAGTGTCGCGCCCAGTGAGTACAGGTCCGAGCGGATGTCTACCCCGAGTCCAGCGAATTGCTCGGGGCTGGCAAAGCCTGGCGTACCGGCAAACGCTCCGGGAACCGAGATGGAGGTTTGAGAATGCGGTTCATTTACCGCTTTGGCCAGGCCGAGATCGATAATCTTTACTATTCCTACGCTCCGCCCCTGCAGGCGAACCATAATGTTGCTCGGCTTGATATCCCGGTGCACCAGGTTCTGTTCGTGAACCGCCGCTAAACCCGCAGCCACCTGGCTTGCAATTTCCAGAGCCAGCGCCGGCTCGATCCGGCCGGAGCGTTTGATGAGGTTCTCGAGCGTCTCCCCCTCCACAAACTCCATCGCATAAAAGATTTCACGCTCACGGGAACCGAGATGATAGACGGAGGCGACATTTGGGTGCCGAACACTGGCAGCAGATCGAGCCTCGCGGAAAAAACGCCGGCGCGCCGATTCTTCCTGAAACAATTGTAAATTCAGAACCTTGAGTGCTACCGGGATGCGGAGATTCAGGTCGATCGCCTTAAAGGTGATACCCATGGCGCCGTGCCCCAACTCATGGAGGCTCCCGCCCGGGCAGGTAAGAATCTCGTAGTGACCAAATCTTCTGGGACCAGCTTCTGGGGCGCTCATCGCGGAATCAGCCAGGTTTCCCCTTGGCCTGTCGCCGCTGTCGCCAGGGTCGAGTGCGATCCTGAGCAGGCAGACCGGACAGGAAGCGGCTGGGTTACCACCCGACAGCTTCCTGCCGCAAATCGAACACCTACGAATAATCGGCGAAGAAGCTGGCGCCGACGTTTCTGCATCGGCACGCTTCCTCTTCTGTCTGGCGAAGTTCATTCCGCCAAGTGGCCCTCTGCAGCGACTAGCGCTTCGCAGAGCAGATGTATTTCACCGTCAATGGCCGCGGGCTCGGAAACGGTGCGTGCTACCTCGCAGCGAAGGGCGACCGAATATTGCTGACGCAACCGATGGATCAGCGTGCTTACTGAGGCTTCACTCACCCCGAGTGCCTCTGCCGCCTCATGATAGCAACGAAGCTCTTCGGTGCTTCCGCCCGGTAGGAAACCCTTAAGCGTCTCGAAAATCTTTCCTTTGCCGCGAGCAACATACTGCGCCTGCACGCCCGCCATGGCTTTGTCCAGCAAAGTCAACGCCCAGCGAGCGTCAAACATCTGCTCCGCCGTTAGCGCTGAATCATCGACTGGCTCAAGCTGATAGCGGCTCTCTACCGCCTGTGCCTCCAGCGAGATGAAAGTGCAAAGTCCGCCTCGCTTGATGGTGCGCTCCCGGCGCTGCTCCGTCGAAAGGAAATTTTGGAGGGAAGTCAGCAAAAAGGAGCGAAATCTACCTTTGTGCGGGTCGACCTGGGCCAGTCCATGGTGCTCTAGCAAATGGAGAAAAAAGCCTTGCGTCAGATCCTGTGAGTCTTGCGGGCTGTAGCCGCGCCGGCGCACATGGGCGTAAAGCGGGTACCAATAGCTTTGATAAAGCTCAGCCAGCGCTGCCCGGCCTGCTGGCGTCTCATCCTGGGCAGCGGTCAAAACGACACTCCAGTGCGTCGAGCGGAACCTGGCTGCCTCAGCGCCCACCGCGTCGTTTTTCGGGTTCACTCTAACCTCCGAGCAGCAATTTTAAACTTTGGCCGCAAAGCATAACACCCTGTCGCACCGTAAGCCATCGAAACAAGTCTACTGCTACGGATGGGCCATGGAATTATCCTTTAGTGTTAAGTCGAAACGGTTAACCGCTTGCGGCTCTGACCCGGAATAGGTTCTCCGGTGCGCGCATCGCGATTGCTTGCTGCTCGGTAGTGCCGCTCGAGACCTTCCCGGTAATACCATCGAACGGCATGCGCCCGGGGAGGTGCATCATTTTCGGACATAATATCGTGTCCTGCATTTCGGTTGCGAGAGTTCGGATTCAAGGTCTGCCAGCGTGCTACGGAATGATGTATTGTTGACCTATTTTTGTATTTTTCTGAAAATCTTCTTGCTTATTCGTCTTAATTTTATCTAGAAAAGCCTTTTATGAGCAATAATAGGCCCAACTCGACATTCCAACAGATCCCAGGAATAGCCGGTCTGGCAGCACTGCTCTGCCTCACCTCAATCGCTAACGCTCAACAACGACTCAATCATCCCCCAGTCGTCGCCACCCCGAATGCGGCTACCGCTTCAACCCCGGCACAGTTCGGTAGTCCTTTACCGGGCTTGAGCACCACTGAGGCCACGAATTTCGCCACTGGCCAGGCCCAGTTCCAGGTCTTTGACACCCCCGCCGATGGTCTCGGTCCGATCTTCAACGCCCAGGCTTGCATCGCCTGCCATACTCAGCCCATTACTTCGACGACTCCGACCATAACTCCACCGATTGGCTCGAACCCGGCCGTTGTCAGCGGGGTCACCGTCGGCGGAGCCAGCGCGATTACGGAGATCCGCGCAGGCAAACTGAACCCTGACGGTAGCTTCAATCCCTTGACCAATGAAGACGGCACTCTCTTCCACCTGGCGTCCTTGAATCCAGCTTGCCAGGAAACTGTCCCACCCGACGCCACCATCGTCGCGCATCGTAAAGCCACCCCACTCTTTGGCGCTGGTCTCATCGAGGCAATCCCGGACGCCACCATCAAAGCCAACGTCCACACCACCCCAGTTGACGGCGTCAGAGGTCGCGCTGCCGTCCTCTCCGATCCCGTTACCACGGCCATCGGCACAAATTTCGTGGGCCGCTTCGGTTGGAAATGCCAGGAATCAACCCTGCTGGCCTTTGCTGGGGATGCCTACCTCAATGAAATGGGCATCACCAACCGCTTCTTCACCACAGACCTGGCCCCGGACGGCAAACAAGCAATTCTCATCGCCTCTGAACCACTCGGTTTCTCCCTCGCTACCCCTACTACCCCAACCACCCAGTTAACTCCCACCACACTCCAAGACTTGCCTTCCAATCCCGCTCTCCCGGAAAGCCCCACCAACAAAGATGACATCGCCCGGTTCACCGATTTCATGGAACTCCTGGGCCCGCCCCCTGTCCTCCCACTGACCGCTCAAGCCAGCCAAGGGAAAGAGCTATTCACCCAAATCAACTGCGTTGCCTGTCACAAACCTTCGATGCAGACCGGCCCCAGCTCTGTCAGTCCTGCCCTCGCCTTTAAACCGGTTAATCTTTACTCCGATCTGCTCCTCCATAAAATGGGCAGCTTGGCTGACGGTATCGCTCAGGCCAACGCTCAACCCAGCGAAATGCGTACCGCCCCCCTCTGGGGTCTGCGCGCCAGAGCCCCATACCTTCACGATGGCCGCGCTCAAACTATCCGCGAAGCCATCCTCCTCCATGACGGAGAGGCTTTAACCATAAGGAATCGATTTGTAGCTTTAGAGGAGGAAAACAAAGAGGCTATTATCGCCTTCCTGAACTCAATCTAGGAACAGCGTTGTCGGGCTCCCGAATGGAACCGACTATGTTCGTAGATTCTAATTTTGGACCACGCTTGCGCAGCCAGTGTCGGCGCACCGTATGGACCAGTGTTGCCGCAGCTCTGACACTCTGCTCGTGCAATAACGACAAGGTCGAAGTTTACAGGATCCCGAAGGAAGGCATCAACGTCGCGATGCAGGGCGGGACCGGCAGTTTGGTGCCAACGCCCGCCACGGACAGGCCCGTGCATTGGACCAAACCGGAAGGTTGGAAGTCGCAGGCGCTTTCTGAGATGCGGATTGAAAGCTTCAAAGTCGACGGTCCGAATGCCAGTTCAGCGGACGTTTCGATCACAGCCTTCCCCGGCGAAGCGGGCGGATTAAGCTCGAATCTCAACCGGTGGCGGGGTCAGCTTCAGCTGCCTCCGTTGAGTAACGAGCAACTCTCAAATACGGTCCAACGGATCGAGGTCGACAAAGTCCCGACCTTACTGGTCGATTTTCAGACGGCGGACAACAATCCAAAACCTGCCCGAATACTTGGTGCCGTGCTGCAGAAGGGTGACCGGACATGGTTTGTGAAAATGACCGGCCCGCCAATCCTGCTCGAAAGCCAACGGCAGATATTTTTCGACTTCGTGCGTTCTTTCCATTTTACCTCCGCGACGGAAACCGATCAGACAATTCCCCCCGGCGTCACCAGGTCCAAATCAACAAATGACGAGTGAACTAGGTCGCTGGCTGAAACCGGTTACCTCTCTCAGGCTGACTATTTTCTGTCTGGCATGTGCGATGGTACTGGTGTTCGTTGGAACACTTGATCAGGTGCACATCGGTGTCTATGAAGCGGAGAACCGCTACTTTAAGAGTCTGTTTCTTTTCTGGACACCACCTCATACGGAACTACGTATTCCCTGGTTTCCGGGTGGCTACATTGTCGGCCCGCTTCTTCTGGTCAACCTGATCGCCGCGCACCTCGCGCGCTTCAAATTAAGCTGGAAGAAAGCTGGAATCCTCTTCCTGCATTCCGGCCTGATTCTGCTTTTAGTCGGCCAATTGTTTGCGGACATCTTTATCGATCTCGAAAGCCAGATGCGACTGGATCAAGGCCAGACGAAAAACTACTCCGAGAGTCTCTACCACGACGAGCTGGCGATCATCAACACGACCGGCAACGATTCTGACCAGGTTATTTCTGTGCCTGATTCGCAGCTTTACAAAGGAAACAGAATCGCGCTGCCGGCAGACTCTTTGGAGGTCGTCATCAACGACTTTTATCCGAATGCGGCGCTGGTCAGTCCGTCGCAATTGCCCGGACCGACTTACCCCCATTTGCAGATAGGGCCGATGGCCGACGCTGTTCAACTGGAGCGCACCTATAAAGAGAATGATCGCAACCGACCGGCTGCGACCGTGTCTTTGGGGCAGAGCGGCACGTTGATCGGCACCTGGAGTCTTGCAGCGGGGTTTCCGCGCCCAATCAGTCTTCAGGTTGCCGGGAAGTCATACCAAATTGTACTGCGTCCCAAGCGATTTTATAAGCCGTTCGCCATTCAGTTGCTGCAGTTTCGGCACGATCGATATGCCGGAACCGAGATCGCCAAAAACTTTTCCAGCCGCATCAAGCTCACGGATCCCTCACAACACGAGGATCGGGAATCACTGATATTCATGAACAATCCGTTGCGTTATCGAGGTTATACGTTTTTCCAGGCTGGATTTGACAACAACGACACGACAACCGTTCTCCAGGTTGCACGAAATCCGAGTTGGCTGGTGCCATACATTTCCTGTGCACTGATCGTATTCGGCATGCTCCTCCAATTTGGAATGCACCTGGTCAGCTTTGTGAAACGCCGGGTCATCCCATGAAAAAGTTCGTTCCTTGGGCGATAAGCCTGCTCCTGTTGCTCTGGGCGGGTTCGAGAATGATACCGCCGAGAGAGAAACCCGGACTGGATGTGCGTAGATTCGCCAGCCTTCCAGTGCTGGTTGGCGGACGCGTGATGCCGATGGATTCGCTGGCACGAGTGTCTCTATCGGAATGGAATCATCACGGTACCTACAGCAAGGCAGACAAGACCGTGATCGAACCGAGCGACGGGTTGCTCGAAATCCTCATGATGCCGGAACGCGCGGATACTGCGAAACTGTTTGAGGTCAGCGATCAGGACATCCTCAACATTTTTGGCTCGCCGGATGCCCATGGCGGATTTGTATTATTTTCGTTTAGCGATCTGAAGCCATTTTTTGGGGAGATCGAGAAACAGGCCGGACTAGCTGAACAGACCGAGCCCGAAGTTCGGAATGCCTTTCAACGCGGGATTATCAAACTGCGGGAAGGGTTACGCCTTTATCTGCGGCTCAAAAACACGATTCAGGCGGAGGAGTCCCCTGATTTCGGGAAAGAGATCGAGGCATTCGCCCGCGCTATTCAACCCGGGTTGAATGCTGTTCACGACCGCGGTGCCGGTAGGCCGTTCAACGAGCAGGATTTCGAGCGGATCCTGGTCTTTACGGAACGTTACAAAAGTTTGGCACAGGTGAAATACGCGTCCGCCATCCCGAATCCGCAGAAGGCGGGGCAAAATGAAGGTTGGCAGCATATCTCGGAAGCGTTACTGAGCGCTATCGGCGAAGGTCACGTCCCTTATGCCGCAACCGTGTACGGGCATTTCATCGCAGCCTATCGGGCGAACGATGCTGCCGCTTTTAATGGGACCATCCGGGATTACGAGGACTACCTCTCGAAAATCATCCCGGAAAAGCTGGCTCGGCCAAAGCTGGAGTTTGCTTTCAATCAAGCGCAACCGTTCCTTCAGGCGATGGCGTTGTACCTGATGGTTCTATTGTCTGCCCTGTTTTCCTGGCTGCTCTGGCCGAAGACGTTTAGTAAGATGGCCGTCATACTTCTCATCAGCGCGTTTCTGATCCACACGGTGGGTTTGATCGCGCGGATGTATCTACAGGGACGTCCACCTGTGACAAATCTGTATAGTTCCGCGATCTTTGTGGGCTGGGCTTCCGTACTCCTCTGCATCATTCTGGAGCGTTTCTACAAGAACGGAATAGGCAGCGTGTGCGGCGCGGTGATCGGATTCGTAACGTTGCTCATCGCGCACAACCTGCAGTTGGACGGCGACACGCTAGAGATGTTGCGAGCGGTGCTGGACACGAACGGCTGGCTTGCCACCCACGTTGTGGGCGAGGCTCTGGGCTATTCTGCAATGTTTCTCGCCGGCTTGATCGGAACGATCTATATCTTTCGCGGGTTATTTACGCGTTCCTTCGATGAGGCAACTTCCAGGTCGCTGGGCCGAATGATGTACGGTGTCGTCTGTTTTGCAACTTTGTTCAGCCTGGTTGCGACAATCCTTGGTGGAATTTGGGCGGACCAATCGTGGGGCCGTTTCTGGGGTTGGGACCCGAAAGAAAATGGAGCGCTTCTGATCGTCCTCTGGAATGCGATTATCCTGCACGCACGCTGGGGAGGATACACTAAGGAACGCGGCATGGCGCTCATGACCGTTTTTGGAAGTGTTGTCACAAGCTTCTCCTGGTTCGGTGTCAATATGCTTGGTGTCGGTCTGCACTCTTATGGTTTCATGGATCGGGCGTTTGGGCCGCTCATCGGATTCATCGGGAGCCAATTAGCGGTCATCGGACTCGGCTTGATTCCGCTGAAATACTGGCGCGGAATTAAAGCCCGGCAGATCCAGGCCCGTACTCAATCACCGGCCGCAGTCTCCGTTCCAATCTCTTTTTCCGCCAAGTCAACACCGGCGAAATAGCCAGCGCCCGGCCGAAATCAGGAGCAGCTCTTGTAAGACGGGATTCGGTGGCGGATGCGGGATCGGTTGCCCGGGCTGTACGCCGCCGTACTGAACATTAATGGTGGGCACCGATAAGCCCCAAGGTTAGAGCCGGAATTTGAAGATTTTCGCTCTTTTTCGTTCACTAGCGCTCACAATCGTAACGTTCGGGAAACTTATTACTGCTCCAGTATAAGTCGCGCTCTTCGAGCGAGAAGCGCTCAAATAGAGCGGTGAGGGAGGGATTCGAACCCTCGGTACCCGATTAAAGGTACAACGCTTTAGCAAA
>JBAUZZ010000408.1:0-9523 GCA_049585495.1 Chthoniobacterales bacterium
GCTACCTTCCGGATCCGTTCGACCAGAGGCTTCGCTTCCTCGGCGGTACGATGGGAAAAGTTCAAGCGGGCAACATCCATGCCGGCATCCACCAGGCGGCGTAGCATCTCTTCACTATCACTTGCCGGACCAATGGTCGCGACAACCTTCGTCCTTTTGGCAGGTCGAGCCATCAAGCGCATAGTGACCTAAGCTTTTCCGAAGAACAACATCGAACAGCGCGTTTCGAGTTCCGGGTTCGGCGTTCCGCAGCTAGCCCGCAAAAATCACACGGTGGGAGAATCGACGAGCGAATTGCGGGCTAGAAAGCTCTTAAGCCGCCGCACCGCGTCGGCTTAAGAGCCTGTTTTAAAATTAGTGATCCTGAACAGACTGTTTCAAACTCTTCTCTCCAAAAAGCAGCAGAATGGTTCGGCGTAGCCGGAGGATTCTGCTGCCTGAGCCTGCAGTTTACCCAGCCTTCAACTTCCGTTGGCTCTGAGGGATCGTTCTTACACTCTCGGCGCGGGCCTTTTTGACTTTGGGGGGCTGGGTCGTCTCGGCAGTCCGCTCCGGCGATTGGCCAGCTACAGGTTTCTTGAGGTCCTTCTGAGGTTTGCTTTGCGCAAGACTCTGTTTCAGAGCCGACATTAAATCGATGATCTTCCCAGCTTCGACCTGCTGCACCACGACCGGCTCCGAGCCCGCGGCCTTGGCTTTGATAATCTGCAGAAGGGCTTCCTCGTAGCGATCCGTGAATTGGGCAGGATTAAATGCCGCGGTGTTGTTTTCCACCAACTGGGTTGCCAGAGCGAGTTGATTCTTGTCGACCTCACCGTTGCGAATCCCTTCAAAATACGGAGTGGCCTGGCGGATTTCACTGGCGTAGTGCAGCGTACTCAGCGCGAAACCTGTGTCTTTGACGCGCAAAGCGATGATATGCTCCCTCCCGGCGATCACCACCTGGCCAATGGCCATCTTGTTTGCCCTTCTCATCGCTTCACGCACGACCCGAAAAGCATCCTCCGCCATCGGTCCGTCCGGAGCCACGTAGTACGATTTGTCGAAGAATATCGGGTCGACTTCGTCGGTCGCCACAAACTGTATCAGATCGATGGTCTTGGTCGTTTCGAGCTTAATTTTCTCGAGGTCCGCCTGGTCAATGACAACATATTTGTCCTCCTCATATTCATAACCTTTGACGATGTCCTCGCGCTCAAGCTTGCCATGCTCCGGGCAAACTAATTGCTGCCGGACCCGATGATGGCAATTCTTATGCAGTTGGTTCAGCGCAACCCGACTACTGCTGCTAATCGCGTTATACATTCTAACCGGGATCGTAACTAACGAGAGCTTCAGGTAGCCCGACCACATTGCTCGCAGTGCCATAAAATTTGTCTTTTACTCCTAAAAGGCGCCTTAGGCAAGAGCCTTATCCATCGATGCTTAGGCCGCACCTGCCTTGGTCTCGTAGGGCGGCTGGTTCAGCCGCCGTTTGTCTCAGGAGATTTTCTTTCAGGAACCTCAGGTGGCACGGCGCTGAGCCAGCCGCCCTACAAAACGCCGGTTAGCTGGACTGCCGGAGCGATACGAATGACGGTTCTCGCATGAGGCCGGCTTTCGTCCATCCGTGGAACTCCACCGAACAGACCAACTCCGGCTTCACCCAATGAATCGGCATATCCGTCTTCGGTAACGTCTTAAACGGGCGTGTTCGGGTTGAGAGCTTTCGCAGCTTTGTAAGCAGATCCGGGGCTCGGTTGAGCCCTGTGCCAACGCGCCCGGCAAACCTGAGCTCTGAGTTGTGATGGACGCCGAGGAGTAAGGCGCCAAGTTCACTTTTGTTCGCCCGGCTCTCGGTGTAACCACAGATAATCGCCTCTTGGGCCGGCCGGCACTTTATTTTGAGCCAGTGATCAACCCGTTTCCCGCTGAGGTAGGGCCCGGACTTCTGCTTGGCAACAATTCCTTCGAGCCCGCTCTTCTCGACGAGGTTGAAGAATTCGATTCCGGTGCCATCAACGTGATCAGTGTACCGGACGGCCTCCGAGTCAGTAAGGACAAACTGGAGGATTTCTTTGCGTTCGCTTAAGGGCTGTTCCCTCACGTCGCGTCCGTTTAAAAATAAGATATCGAAAACGTAAAAAACCAGGTTGCCTATTCGAGCCGTTTTAAAATTTTGAAGGAGCTCAAACCTGGGAACCCCGGCCTGATCGACAACCACGATCTCGCCATCGAGGACGGCGCTGACACGCATCCGTACCAGAGCGTCGACTATTCCAGGGTAGTCTGAACTCAGATCGCTGCCACGTCGCGAAATGAGCCGGACATTTTCATGATCAGCAAGCGCGAGGGCCCGATAACCGTCGAACTTCAGCTCGAAAATCCAATCCGGGTCATCAAAGGGCGCATCCGCGCTTTTGGCCAGCATGGGCCGAAGTTTGAGAAAGTCGGAGAAGCTCAGGTCCGCCGAGAGTTTGGGTTGGGAAATTTGGTTCTGGTATTCCTCGATTCGTTTGCCCGTGAGGACCGAACGATCCTGCGTGAGGACGTCTTCTTTGCTGACCCACTGATCTTTTCCCTTAATCAAGAGCCATTCGTTTCCCTTCGAAGAGCGTGTTTTAACCAGATGAAATTCTCCATGCAGTTTCTTGCCATCGAGTTCAAACACCAGTTTCCCGCGTTGAAGTTGCGCCAGCGGATCGCCTTCCGTGCGGTAAGTCCCTCGGTCCCAAATGATCATCTCCCCCGCGCCGTAGTTGCCTTTGGGAATCACGCCCTCGAAGTTGACGTATTCGAGGGGATGATCCTCCACCATGACCGCCAGTCGCCTGACGGCCCGGTCCAGCGATGGCCCTCGCGGCACCGCCCAACTCTTCAAGACGCCGCCCATCGCCAGCCTCAGATCGTAGTGCAAGTTCCTGGCCCGATGCTTCTGAACGACAAAGCTGAGTTCCTCCCCTGCTGGCAGCTTCCCTTCCGGCTCATTGGTAGAGGCGAACTCCCTTTTCTCCCGATAAGCCTGCAGATCCGCCTTTGCACTCTCAGCCATCCTTCCTTTTGTGCCGCCGGCTGAGCCAGCCGCCCTACGGCTCGCTTTGGCTGGTTTGGCTGCACCAAGCGACTCGAAAGAGGGAAGTTGCTGCTTGAGCGACAGAACAGGCGCGAAAAGATCTCCGTGGTTCTTGACCCGATCCAAAACGTCCTGAGCCTCAAACAGCAGGCGTTTAGAGTCTTTTTTTTGCAGCGTTTCGCCAAGCTCCTCCCATGTTACCGGGGTCGAGACAGTTGGCCGATCCGTCGCGCGCAGAGAATAAACACACACGGTGGTTTTGTGTTCGTCATTCTGGCTCCAGTCCACGAACACTTTCCCGACGCGGAACTTCTTATTCATTTTGGTCACGATTTTGTCGGGGTGCTCCCCGGCCAGGCGTTGAGCGAGTTGGTGGGCGAAGCCTTTAGTCTTTTCGTAATCGGTCGGGGAATTCAGAGGCACGTAGAGCTGTAGACCTTTGGACCCGGATGTCTTTGGAAAACAGGTGATTCCCAGGTCTTTCAGCAAGTCTCGAATCCAGAGCCCGACTTGAGTGCAGAGCAGAAGGTCGACTCCTTGCCCCGGATCGAGATCGAAGGCCAACATCGTTGGCCTCTGAATTTCAGGCACACGGTGCAGAAAGGTATGCAGTTCCAGGTTGGCTAGATTGCTTGCCCAGATCAGGGCCGGCAGATCGTTGATCAGGCAGTAGTCGATTTGTCGTCCTTTGCTCTGGATCGGCGTGGTTTCGATCCAGTCGGGTCGATGCGGCGGAGACTGTTTCTGGAAAAAGTAAGAGCCCGTCACACCGTCCGGATAACGTTTGAGGCTGATCGGCCGATGCGCCAGATGCGGCAGGAGCACAGGAGCGATGCGGGCATAATAGTCGATGACTTGAGCCTTAGTAAAACCCACCGAAGGGTAAAAGACCTTTTCCAGATTAGTGAGCTCGACGCGGGTTCCCGCAATATCAACCAGCGTTTTGTTCGTCATGAGGCAGCGCTTTCGTGTTTATGGGGTCCGTCAGGTACCTGCGCTCGTCATAGCCATACTTTCATTCAGATATAAGTACACCCTTTCTCGAAAAATAGTCAGCCCGCGGTGTCCTGAATGGGCGGTCTCGTTCGTCATATAAGTGACGAAACCATAGACCGTGCGACTGCACAAACCGACGCCAAATCATGAACTACCCGTATCCTAACTTTTTCGTTGACGCCCAACTGGCGAAAAGGCGCTTCGCAGAAAGTTTGGAGGCGCGACGAGACGTCGCCGGCGACTGCCTGTCTCCACTGGTTACCGGAAGGGCGCCCGGTAAGGCTGATCGAAAAAAAGCGGCCAAGCAGCGGAGAGCGGCGCAAAGGCTTACCGGG
Organism: Chthoniobacterales bacterium; assembly: GCA_049585495.1. GTDB lineage: Bacteria > Verrucomicrobiota > Verrucomicrobiia > Chthoniobacterales > JAFAMB01 > JBAUZZ01. Next base: position 4,384 of record JBAUZZ010000408.1, read on the forward strand.
TCAGAGGATCGCTATCGCAATCCGATCAAGAACCGAAGGTCGCTGAAGCGATATCAGCCAGGCCAATCCGACATGTCTCCCTTTAGTTTCACCTTAACGCTGCTGCTCCTCGGCACCGTGGCGGCCGTTCGCAGCGAGGATCCTGCATTCTGGCTTCTAATCGGGCCCGTCCCGTTGGCCGCCGTATTTGCGGCAACAACGGTCTTCCGACGGAGATTCGGCCGGCACGCTTCCTCATAGGCTGGGCTATGTTGTCGGTTCATTTATTCTAAAATCCGAAATTCGGCGGCGACGGAGCACCGCCCTCCAAGGTAATTTCGGAATAGGTTTATTTTCAAAAGGGCGCAATTCGGCAATTCTCGTCCATGCGCGTTCTTAAGCCCAAATCTCTGCTTCACCTCGAAGGAGCTCTCGTCTTGCTCCTCTCCTGCATTCTTTACCAGCAGCTCAATGGAAGTTGGCTTTTATTTGTGCTTCTCCTTTTGGTCCCCGATTTATTCATTTTGGGCTACACGATCAACAAGACCGTTGGAGCAGCGTGTTACAATTTGGTTCACACCTACGTGCTTCCATTGAGCTTGTTTTGCCTTCTCTGGCTTTCAGGCCATCAATCGCTTTCCTGGCTGATTCTGATCTGGACGGCACACATCGGGTTGGATCGTTTGCTGGGATACGGCCTAAAATATCCATCCGGGTTTCGGGACACTCATCTCAACAAGGTATGAGCGGCTCATGCGATTTGCTTCAGGCTAAAACCGATTCGAGAAACTTAATGAGGTGTGCGTTCACCTCTCGGATGTGTGGACCGTCATCTAGTTGCTTAGGTGCGAGTTCCACATACGAAGCCCCTGGCATGGCTGCGGCCAGGGATTTCGCGTAAGACAGAGGATGGATTGGATCGTTTGGAGTCGCCAGGATCAGGGTTGGCACTGAAAGATCGGCTGAAATCCTGCGATGGCTCAGAAACGAATACTGCCAACGGGTAAGTGCAAACCGGTTTGACCTAAGCTTCAATGGTGGGCGGAAGGCCGTTGGAAACAGGGTATGAAAGAGATCTCTTGGGGAAGGTTTGAAGATGTCCGGAAACTGGGAAGCTTCGTCTTCGTCTGTTTGGCGATCGTTATTTGGGTGGGGGCGAGAGTGTGCTTTGCATTCTTTCAGGACGCGATTCTGCACTCGCTCCAAGAATGGTTGCTCTCGTGGAAGCTGCGGAATCAGCCAGGAAAAGCCATGTTCAATTACCGGGTGCTCGCCAAGCGAGAAGACATCGCGGCCGGAGCATCTGAAAAAGCTGACCTGGCCGGCTGAGAGCAAGCGGAAACATCATTGCCTTCCGCGGAAAGCTTAGATAGAAGCAATCCTATGCGAACCATTCTTGCGCTTCTTGCTGTAATGGCCTTCGTCGCCGTTCCGCTAGCCGACGCCCAAAATCCGACGCCTAGCCCATCTCCGAAGCATCACCGACGTTCCAAGAATGCTCCGGCCGCTACCGAGGCGGTAAGCCCCGCGCCTACCGAAAACGCGTCCCCCGCACCGACCCCCAAAACCCGGCGTTCGAAAAAAACCGCAAACCCCGCCCCTGCACCGGCAACCTCCCCGGCACCGGCTGCTACTAACACGATGCCCGCGCCGCAAACTGCCCAGGCACCTGGCGGCGGAGCCGGCCAGGTCTGGGTTAATACAGAGACTCACGTCTACCATAAGGAAGGCTCTAAGTGGTATGGGAGGACGAAGCACGGCAAATACATGAGCGAAGCCGACGCCGCTAAGGAAGGCGATCACCCGGCGAAGAACGAAAAGCCGTAATCAGGGCTGGGCCTTGGCGCCCGTTGGGGCAAAGACCGAGCCCCTTAAGTTAAGTTAACGCTTAGGGGGCTAAGTTCTCATGCGCCTTCGGCGCTTGTGCAATCGTTCGAAAGCGGCCGCGCTCGTATTCAAGGATCCCGCGGCTCACCAGGTGATTTACGTGCGCAGCCATTTCCCCAAAGGCAAAACTCATCTGGTGCCCGTCCAGGGGGCGATGGAAGACGACCGACGTGAGTTCGGCAATTGTCTTTGGAACGACCTGACAACTCTCGGCAATTTCTGCGCAGCGATCTCGATGATGTTGCTGCAGCTGCTCGATCCGGGCGCGCACGCCGTAAAATGGCGAGTTGTGCCCAGGCAACACCAATGCATCTTCAAGCAGAGTTTTCTTCAGAGATTCGAGCGAGCGCAGATAGGCACCCAGCGAGTCGGCTTCTGGTTCGATCGGCCAAACCGTAACATTCGGCGTTATCCGAGCGAGAATTTGATCCGCTGAAAAAAACAAGCGATCCGAGGCAGAGTATAACATCACCTGATCGAACGCATGACCACCGCCAGTGATGATCTCAAAATCGCGCCCGCCGAGGCGTAATCGGTCACCGTGGGCAAGCCGAAAGTAAGCCGGCGGCAATGGAGTCGTCGCCTTTGCGTAACCTTGCCCCACGTTGACAATTTCGGCGGCCCTGGACTCCGGTAGACCTCCCCGCCGGTAAAATTGTTGGTACGCCGCGATCCTCTGCGGACTCTGATCAAGCTGCCGGCTTAAGCTGACGAAGTATTCCAATGCGCTCATAAACAGCCGGAGCCCGAAACGCTCAGTCAACCAACCCGCCAATCCTACGTGGTCCGGATGGAAGTGGGTAACAATCACACGGGTCAATCGACGACCGCCCAGCTGGTCGTCCAGGATCGATTCCCAGATCGCGTGAGTGTTCGGGCTGTTGATGCCCGTGTCGATCGCTGCCCACCCCGTGCCGTCTTCGATCAAGTAGATGTTGACATGATCGAGGGCATAGGGGAGCGGCAACCGAAGCCAGAGGACACCGGGAGCAACCCCAGTCAACTCACCGATCTTCGGAACAGATTCCCGCAAAAGGCGTATTTCTTTCATTTTCTGTCTAGCCCGCGAAAAGCGTGTGGATGCATATGGGCGTGAGATTTGCGGGCTAGTGGACGATCAGCGACAGTTGCTCACTCCTGGGTACTAACGTTGACCTCAAGGTTCGGCGTCGCGACGGCCAGCGTGCCATAGAGCGGGCAGCGAGCCTGGAACGCACGGACCAGTTCATTACCTTCGTCGTGACTGACTCCAGTCAGCGCAAAATCAAGCCGCACAGAATTAAACAGCGTAACGTCTGACCGTGATTGATTGCTCCGGTCGAGCGTAGCAGAGATAGTTCCAGTCGCAGATCCAAGCGCCAGGTTCTTGTCCCTGGCAAACACCTGGACCAGCTCGACGCCGCAGGTGACTACACCAGCGAGAAATATCTCGGGAGGCGTCAAAGCTTCGCCCGGACAGCCATTTTGCAAGGGGCCATCGACGACAAAGTGATGGTGGCGGCTACTACAAAGCAGCCGCCCAAACGTGTCCGTTGAACCGGCTCGGACCTGGTATTCACGGATATCCGCTTTCTTGCTCTCAGTGCTCATCGGAATTTTGTTTGATAAGTTGATTCGCCACTGGAACCCCAATTCCGCGTGACTGCAACCTAGTGATTGCTCGCCGCCGCCCTGCGCTTCTCCCAACTTCGTCGCGAGTCTCACACGCGCTACTGCTGTTTATCCGCCTCGACGTGGAGCTCAATCTGCACGTCTTCGGCAAGAACCCGTGTCCCCTCGATCATTTGATTCCAGGTTAACCCGAAATCGCTCCGCTGCAGCGTAGTTGTAGCATCCCACCCGGACACCGTCGTCATAGCATTCGATCCAGACATCGTTTTCCCCCGGGGACCTGGACCCTTGCCCTTACCAGTAAATTCCACCTTCAGTGTAATTTCCCTGGTGACACCATGCATGGTCAATTCGCCAATGACGTCCGCGGTGTTTTCGTCGGTCTGTTTGACCGATTTACTCTTGAACTTCATCTCCGGGAACCTTTCAACATCAAAGAAATCTGGCGATCTCAGATCCTTATCCCGCACATCGTTGGACGTGTTTATGCTGGCGGTCTTGATCGTAACTTCTACGGTCGATTGCTCCGGATTGCCTTCGTCGAGAATAATTTGGCCAGAGAAATCAGTAAACTTGCCTGGAACCTTGGTGAACAGATGGCGGATCAGAAAGCCCATGGTCGAATGATTTTTGTCGAAGACGTAAATATCACGGGCCAACGCAGGGTGAGCGATCAAGAGCGCCAAAAGAGAGATTAAAAGAGGTGCTTTCTTCATACGGAAGGATAGCAAGTCAGAGATTCCAGTTTGACTCCATCGATTTTGGAGAATTTCATCGAGACACGCAAATGAGTGGGATCCGTTTCTTCCTCGAGGGCGTAAAGCTAACATGGTCCAAGCACTGGCTGAGGAGAATCGCGGAGTGGATCGTCGATCTCGCAATCGTTTTCATCGGAGTTTATTCCGCTTTCCTTCTCAATGGATACGAGAGCCATAGGGAGCAGAGCGACCGGCGAGAACAGTTGTTGACGTGGCTGGACGACTATTGTGGTGAATCAGCAGCAAACCTGGAAAACGAGAAAACGCTCATTGAGGAGGCGATCACAGATTTCAAACGAAGACTGAATAACGGCGAAATGCCGGAGCTAGCGTATGTCAATATTAGCAGTTCATATGATTCAAGTTTTTCCCTCAGCTTCTTTCAAGCAGGTGCCGGAGATCTACTGGACGTGGGTACGCTGCGGCAACTCCGGGCGGTAGATAAAGACAGCAGATTAGCCGCCGAGGATATAAAGCACTTTCAAGAGCTGACCGCGTCCGTGCTGGTACCTCAACTGAATCATGAACGGAGCTTCTTCTATGACCCCTCGACCCGCAAACTGCTTCCCCAGTATGATTGGTACCCGACAGCATTTCAGAACATGGTCGATTACTGCGACAAAATCAGGCCGGAAATTGACGAACTGCGAAAGCGCATCAAGGAAGAACGAACCCGCAATCGTTGAGGTCAGACCGCTAAATCTGGTGGGAGATCCGAGATATCTCTTAACCGTATTTTTCTGATCGGGGTTTTGGTATTGACAAGTGCGGCTCGAATAAATTCTCGCCCTACCAAACGCCAAACGCCAAACGCCAAACGCCAAACGCCAAACGCCAAACGCCAAACGCCAAACGCCAAACGCCAAACGCCAAACGCCAAACGCCAAACGCCAAACGCCAAACGC
>JBAUZZ010000409.1:0-4273 GCA_049585495.1 Chthoniobacterales bacterium
AAACGACGCTACTGAGAGCGTAGCCCAGGTGCATCGTCATCGAAAGGGTATCTCCGCCCGTCTCGCCCAGGGTCGTCGCAGCTATTTTGATAATCCAAAAAGCCAGAGTGACTTCGGGAACTTTACTAATCTCAGGAGGCTGCGCGCAGGCTCTCCCTTGGGGTGCGTTAGCTAAAGAATTCAACATGAAACCTCCATTTTCCCGGTTCAGAAACACCGCAGGGCCCCGCATGACGGTGCTAGTGAAATCCTGCGTCGAAATGCTAAAAGAACAGAACTCCGTTAAGCGGCGATGAAACAAGGGTGAAATTTTTGTCATCTGCATGAGAGAGGCCAGGCGAGCGTGCATTCTAACGAAATGAAATCTCTTTGTGAATGGAATCGTCCAAGAGAGATGGCAGTTCACAACTTGGGACCGCATAGCATCAGCCAATGCTGTCCGGGTTCGCTCATCTTCCGACTCGCTTTCTGTCAGGACCGGCTCACCGGTATCTGTAGCCCTCCTGATGCCGCTTGCCCCTCTAGTCACGCAGGCTAAACTACACTTCTATGGCCACACCGGTTCTCCAGGATTCGGTCGAAGAACCAAAGCTATCCTTGCGCAAACTCACGATCGAGGAATATCACAAGCTCGGCGAGGCTGGAATACTTCACCCAAACGAACGCGTGGAACTCATCGATGGTCTTCTCGTCCAAATGGCGCCCATTGGTCCCGAACATCAATTCATCCTCGAAAAACTCAATGACGTCTTGAGTGAGCAGAAAAAGGCAGGTTCAAGGTGGGTCCAGGCAGACCGATCCCGATTCCCAACTTTAATGAACCGCAGCCAGACATGGTACTACTTAGAATCGATGCAGGGACCCGGAGAGAACATGCTTCCCCAGGGGAGATCTATCTGGTCATCGAGATCTCTGACACCACCGTCAAATACGACTCCGAGAAAAAACTGCCCGCTTATGAGAGCGCCCGAATTCCAGAATACTGGATCGTGGATATCCCAGCCAAAGCCCTAAGAGTATTCCGCCTGAACCAAGAAGAAAAATACCAGGAAACCCGCTACACACGAGGGTCGCTCGCAGTGCAAGCGTTTCCGGATGTTATCGTCCCTCTTCAGGGTCTTTTTTAATGTCCTCGCGGTGTCCTGGTGGGCTGATACGTTCTGGGTACAGTTCGCGCGGCAAACGCAGCAGAGGAATGAGTGCACGCAGGCGGGCTTCGCGCAGGAAAAGCCCGCCCCAGACCAGCGCCGCGACATAGACCGGGAAGAGCGTGTGGGAGAAGAGCGGATGCCCGACCCGTACCTGGGAGGCAACAGCGCCGCCGAGATAGCCCGTCAGCATGATCGCTCCGAGAATCGAAGTTCGCGGAATCACATAGAGCACAACGCAGAAGAGCAGGACGATTCCGAGACCAAAAATAACGCTCTCGGGATATCCAAGCTGAACGGTTCCCTCCACTACTGGTGCGGGTTTAAGCAGTTTCATGACCCCGTCCACGAGCAGGAACAACGCAGCCAAAGCGCTCATGATGCGCCCGACCCAGAGGCTTCCCTTCGAGACGGGGACGATTTGAGTATTCGATTCTTCCGCATGGAGTGTGGTATTCGTTTTCATGGCGTTCTGTTTTTGCGGTTTCGTCGCTTAGTTTGGAAGAGGCAATCGAACAGAAATGACGAGTTCGCGCTCATCCAATGGCGGAGCGGGGTTGGTATATTGATATTATCAAGGGGTTATCCCGTTCGAGTAACTCAACGAATGAGCCAGCTTATTTCGGACAGGCTAGAAGAATTTTTTTGCGGGAATCGCCGGCGCCGATCTCGCGCCAGGGAACATCCGATAGACGCCTGACGGGCAGATACTGGCGCAGCGACTTGGCTTACCGAACGCTACGCGGAAGTTTCGCGCGTGAGCTATGAGGGAATACGTCTGACGCACGGTTCACGGCGCCACTACAACTACACGTCACCGATCTATCTGAAAAAGTCGCAAGACGTCACCGAGGCGTTGGCCGAACACTACAGAGGTCATCCGGCAGTAATCGGCTGGCAAATTGACAACGAATTCAACTGCCACTTGGACATCAGTTTCGCGCCGAGTGACCACGAAGCCTTCCGCTCCTGGTGCCGGGAGCGGTACGGCACCCTTGAAGCTGTCAACCAAACTTGGGGCACGGCCTTTTGGTCGCAGACTTACACCGCCTGGGACCAGGTCTGGCTGCCTCGGCCCACAGTGACCTATCAGAATCCAAGCCTGCTGTTGGATTTTTATCGGTTCACCTCCGACATGACGATTCGGTTTGGAGCGACCCAACGCCAGATCATTAAGCGGATCGCGCCGCATCAGTTCGTCACCCACAACGCCTTTCAAACTATGACGGGCGTGGATCTGACGAAGTTCGTGCAGGAAGCCGTCGATTTTGTCTCGTACGATTCCTACCCGGAGTTCAGAGTTTGCGACCTGTCTCTGCCGGCGCGCTTTCGTGACTGTTTCGAGTCCCGACTCCTTTCCAGGATGCGCGGGCTATCGCCCAGGTTCATGGTGCTGGAACAACAGGCGGGTCCAAGCGGCCAAATCGGCGGCATCCTGAACGGTAACCCGGACTATATACATCCGACGCCCAAACCCGGGCAGATGCGCCTCTGGTGCTGGAACTCGATCGCCAACGGGGCCGACGGCCTAGTTTTTTTCCGTTGGCGTTCGTTGCCCTACGGATCGGAGGCACATTGGAATGGTCTGCTTTACCACGACGAACGAAACACACGCAGGTTGGAGGAAGCGAGGCAGCTCGGGCACGAAATCAAGCGCCTGTCTGCGACGTTGATCAGCACCCGCTGCGCTTCGCCGGCCGCGATCCTCTACGATTTCGACAATGAATCGCACGCTCGCATCGAGCGCGCCACTGGCAAACACCGGGAGTCCAACGAATTGAGCGTCTACCAGGCCTTGTCCGAGCGGCACTTGTCCGTCGATGTGCGGTCCATGTCGAGCGTCCAGGAGGCCAGCGACTTGGCCGGTTATCAAATCGTCTTTTTCCCGCACGCGCACGTGCTGACGGTCGGCGACGTGCCGGCCCTGGAGGCCTACGTGAAAGGGGGCGGTACGCTGGTTTTTGGTTGCTGGAGCGGTTAGCGTGACCGCAGCCATTGGTGTTACGACGCGGCTGGAAAGGCCTTTTATGAGAACTTGGTGGGTGCGCGAGTGGCCGATTTTACGGTGGTACCCCCGGGCGAGAGCTCTGCCATTTGCTTCGATCATCCAGATAGTTTCTTTGAAGCGCCGGTTTTTAACGAGGTGCTCGCTGTTACGGGCGATCAGGTGAGGGTGCTAGCGTCTTATGTATCGGACTACTACGCGGGTCAACCTTCGGTGACCCTTCACAAAAAAGGCGAGGGCCGTGTGATCCATTTTGGTAGTTTCTTCACGCCTCAGAACGTGACCGCGTTGTTAGACGCCCTCGAGATCAGAGACCCTTTCGCGGCGTGGGCCGAAATTCCTGCCGAGATTCAGACCGTCGTACGGTCCAATGGGGCCGAATGGTTTTGCTTTCTTTTGAACTTCACAGCTAAAGCGTAGTCCTATCCCCTCACCTGGCCCGGGGACTCATGCGTAACCACCCCGTCCGTGTGTTCCACAATTTGTTCACATGGAACTGATGTCCTCGGTGTGGTTAAATTCGGCTATAGCTTGGCACTCTGAATTGAGCCGGCCTTGAAGCTGAAGCAGCCAAACTGAGTTCTTTAGGGCCAGCTGAGAAAGATTGTCGATTGTCAGCAAACTCGCCGATTCCTCTTCGATGGCCAAGGAGAAAGGACCATCACCGCGTCAGCGGTCATGGTTAAATACCGTTGTGGTAGTGGAGGATTGAGAAACCATTAATGGACGCGGAGTGTAACCATGAGAAAGGGCCGCTTTATAATTCTCTTATTATCAACTGCTTGCAGAATGCGAGGCCCAGCACTTGATCGGGACTGGATTTCTCGGGGTTCCACCGCTTAGGCTCGTTTTCTTTCTTGCCGTTCCATGACCCTTTCTCGCGGTTCCACTCCCATTCCCTGGCGTTTTCTCTTCGTTCCACTAGGGTGCCGAGAAGGTTTCTCGCCATTCCACTGCCAGTTTTTCTCGCGATTCCACTTCTGGGCGCACATCAGCAATGTTTTGGCTTTATCCCAGTCGGGTTGAAACGCAGTCGAAGATACTTCGAGCTTTCTCGTGATTCCACTCCCCCGCGCTCCTGGAGTGGAATCACGAGAACAGTGCGACCCTCCTAGGGGGG
>JBAUZZ010000410.1:0-6243 GCA_049585495.1 Chthoniobacterales bacterium
ACTCGATGGGGATGTATAACTTGGGCTGGCTGTACCAGAACGGCTGGGCCGTCGCCCAAGATTACGGCAAGGCGCGCGAGTGGTACCAAAAGGCTGCCGACACCGGCAACGCGCTCGCCATGAATAACTTGGGCTGGCTGTACCAGAACGGCTGGGGCGTCGCCCAAGACTACGGCAAGGCGCGCGAGTGGTATCAAAAGGCCGCCGCCGCCGGTAACGCGCTGGCGATGATCAGGACGGCTGGGGTATCACCCAAGATTACAGCATGGCGCGCGAGTGGTATCAAAAGGCCGCCGCCGCCGGCAACGCGCTCGCCATGAACAACTCTCGGCTCAGTACCGGTCAAAAACCAGTCGCGGTATTTCTGAATGACTTCTTCTCCGATACCGTCCCTGCCAATCTCGAACGGATTGCCCCAACGAGATGTACGATCGACGCAACGCTCGACCAGGCGGGCCAGACCTACCATGTGAAGAGCGAACAGCCCGGCATGGGCGTATTTTACAAGGATGGGAATGGTGACGTCATTCACACCTATTCCTGTTACGCACGCGGGTTGGATATCCTGATCGGCGCGTACAACTTCCTCGGCCTCACGCCCAAAGGTCGCAACGAACGGGGCTAGACGGCAAGCTTATCTACTGGGTGCGCCATTACGACCGGTATGATGACGGGGCGTGGTCACGAGCCCGGACGGCCGTCGTTATCCATATCATTTTCGCCTCCTTCGTACTCCCGGGACTTCGATCGGCATCGCCTAGTCGAAGCATTGGTCGCGTAGTGAGTGTAAAATAGAACCTATTCGATCTCTCCTTTCACGATGGCTTCGAAGAGTGTATCTATATTGTTTTTAGTTGTGTTCGCCAATATTCGGAGAAGCTTGCGGAAATTGTTTCTGGTTTCCCGACCTATTTTGTCTTCGTTGATACGTTGGCCAAGTAGGTGATGTTCATGGAGTGCCATGTTCCGTAACAGTGTGAGTAATTTTTCTCTGTCGGAATTATTCTTCTGTGACAGGTATAGGACCAGATGACGGAGACAAGCTTTCTCATTGATACCGGATGCTACGAGCCGACCTTCGCTATCAAGCCGTAGAATCTTTCGGACAATCTCTGTCAGGCTTTGATTCATATTTGAAAGCGTCAAGATGCAGGATAAGGAGCGAATGTCATCCGGCATCGTTCCCCTGTTGATCTCTCCGTCGTTAGAACGACTCCCGTCCGTGTTAGACGGCAAAGCCAGAAAACCGGCATACAAAAACGGATACTACCGTACCATCCGCAGAATCCGGCTACCTGTATTCTATCCAAACGGCCTCTACGTGCTCTGTATCGATAGAAGAGATCAATCTGGCGCCCAGTGAATCCACGGCGTCTTGAGCTCTCCATTCCTCCACCATTAAGAACTTCACCTGAATCCGGTCGGTCGTAATAGTGATTTGATGTCCTTGCGGTGTGCTAGCAAGATCAACGTTAGTGATGTCGTCATAATTGACTCTCTGATTGACCAGATTCGAAGAATCTACAGGCCCACCAGCCTTCAAACCCCGCACGGAGAAACTAATTTGCCGGGTTTCTTTTTTTTCCAAAAGAACCATTTTAACAGGGTAGCACACGAATCGCGGCTTGGTCACTTCCGAAAGGGGACACGGATGTCTCGAAAGCAATATTGCGATTATTTGAGGCGATTCCTCCAAAAGAAGGAACGTATTCCAAGACGTGATTGCGGCCGGATGGTTAAAACGTCGAACCTGGAAACGCGGCGAAGAGCCGTCCACAGGAACTCTCCTTTTCTGGCGGCATCCTCAGGCGTAAAGCCACAAATGGATCTCCTCAGGCAAAAATCTGGAGACCCGACGGACCATGTTCCCTCGGATGAGTTTACCAGCATACTCCTCAGCGGTGCCCCGAGAATCAGATGGGAGGCGCCAATCTTTACCGCAAGATCGACGATCGTATGGGCTGGACATCGCTGACTGCGTAACAGGGGATGGGACGCGCTGCAAGCCGATTTAAGCCACTTTGATTGAGACCTGGTGAAGACGGCCAGGAAGTTCTCAACAAAATCCACAGAGCATGGGAGGCCGCCACAAATCCCGCCACTTCCTAAAGCGATTTACGAGACAGTACACTAGTGGAGGGTAACCATTTGGACCCGCCTCCTGATGTAATAGCTCACGCCGCCCACGGCGACAATCAGCGCCAGAAATCCTAAGCCTTGACGAATCCAGAGATGGCCATTCGGAGGAGCGTCCCACCGGGTCTTGGGATCCGGTAGCGCGCGCAGTATATCAGCACGCAAGAGGCGCTCCGACCGGCGGTCTAAGCGTGCTTCGGGTTTAAGCAAGGGCAGCGCAGGATCGCCGATTCGGACTCCGAAGCCGAGTGCTCGGGCAGTTGGGCTGTCGGCGAAAAGCCGGCGCTTTCCAAACGCCCGTTCAACCAGCCCCGATAATCGCCTGCACGGAAAGTTTCGAGCGGTGTCCAGTTCACGCCATCGACAAAGTTTCACACGGGCTCCCAAAGAGTCGTTCGATTACGAAATCTCTCCCGTCCTCCAGCGCGACGTGCAATCCGGCATGCATGGCAAGGGCCGGAGCGCTCGGCGAGCGCCCTAATCCGGCGAGCCGCTGGTCGAGCGTTTCCACCGGACGAATAAGAAACGCGCCGGCAACGTTAGACTTATCGCTCTGCAGAATGATCCCGCGCAGTTGCGCGACACGGGCCGGTCGATCCGGAACAGAGGGCGGCAACGACCTTGGTAATGGATCTAGTTGTGCCACGAGCGAATCATAAGTCGCTTTTTTGCGGTCTGCGCAAAATCCGTGAGCGCTCAAAGTTCAAAAACAATTAGCAACTCCTCAGGTCCAGCCCCGCCACTTGCACCGTCGTATGCCGACACTATTCGCTAGTTTTGGCATCTCGCTAAAGCAGCTCGACCTGAAGTGTTTTCTTACAGAGGACACGCGAGGTCCTCGCACGACCCAGAGTACGTCAACACCGTAGGCGAACAGAAGGCGGTAGAAATTGCCGCGGACTGGATGACTGTTTTCTACGGGTGCCGCCAGGCCAACGACGGGTAGGGTAGGGATGGCACCTTCGATTCCGCAGGCGGGGCAGAGAGGGAGTAACCCCGATGAATAAGGACACGAGAAAGTCTGCGCGCGCTGCGACAAGGCGTTCGATCGTCCAGCGGTGCGGATGTGGGAGAGCGGATGTTTTCGGGCCCCACCATTTAGTTTTGGGGTCTCTAGTCGCATTGGCTTTCGAGCTCACTGGACGATAGTGGCCAAGCGTGCAGGCTAGGCAGCAGAACGAATTAATCTTGGTGACAGGTGCTACCGGTTACGTGGGAGGCAGGCTTGTCCCCCGTCTTCTCCAGGCAGGCTATCGGGTTTGCTGCTTGGTACGCAGGCTAACGAATCTCGACCGTGAGCCGTGGCGGTCCCAAGTCGAGTGCGTTCAGGGCGATGTGCTGCGCCCCGAAACCTTGACGGCCGCGATGGAAGGCGTGGCCACGCTGTACTACTTGGTTCATAGCATGGGAGGCGGAAGGGATTTCGAGGCTCAGGATCTGGCCGCCGCTAGCCATTGTGCTAAGGCCGCCAGCGTGCAGGGGGTGCAACGAATCATCTATCTCGGCGCCCTGGGTGACTCGGCAGCGAAGCTTTCCGCCCATCTGCGGTCGCGTCAGCAAACCGGAAGTGCTTTGTGCGAGGCGGGCGTGCCGGTGACCGAATTTCGTGCGGCTGTCATCATCGGTTCGGGTAGCCTTTCCTTCGAGCTAATCCGATACCTATCGGAACGATTGCCGGTGATGATTTGCCCCCGCTGGGTTTATACGCGAATTCAGCCTATCGCGATTCAGAACGTGCTAGATTACTTGGTGGCCGCGCTGCAAAAGCCGGAAAGCGCGGCCCGGATCATTGAGATCGGGGGAGAAGACGTCCTGACTTACGGCGGATTGATGGAAACCTACGCCAGCGTACGCGGCCTGAAACGCTACCTACTGCCTGTCCCCCTTTTGACGCCCAGGCTTTCCTCGTACTGGGTGCGTCTTGTGACGCCGTTTTCGGTCAGTGTGGCGCGCCCGCTGATTGAGGGGTTGCGCAACGAAGTCATTGTCCGCGATAACGAAGCCCGGGAAATATTTCCTGAGGTACGATTACTGGATTGCAAAACGGCAGTGAAGCTCGCTCTAGCGGATACGAAAGCGGACCAATTGGACAAGTTGCTGGGGAGTTTGCCGGTGCCATCCCACCAGCGACCCACTGTAAGCAGATGCTCCGGGAAAGGGATAATCGTGGAACGGCGCCGAAGGATGGTGAACGCATCAGCCGAGCAAGTTTACTCCATCATCGCCGGATTGGGCAGAGCCCAAGGCTGGCCCGCCCTGAATTGGGCTTGGCAGCTGCGTGGCTGGATCGATGGCCTGCTTGGGGGCGTGGGCATGCGCCGGCGTAAAGCAAGCGCTTTGCGCGTCGGGGAGATCCTGGATTTTTGGCGCATTGAGGCGGCTGAAGCCGGACGGTTACTCCGGCTGTGTGCCGAGATGAAGTTGCCCGGGAAAGCCTGGTTGCAGTTCCAAGTGGAACCGCAATCCGGTGGATACAGCGAACTCATTCAGACGGCGCTCTTTGAACCCAAAGGGCTCAGCGGTGTGCTGTACTGGTATTGTCTGTATCCGGTGCACCGTTTGATCTTCAGCCGCATGATCCAGCGGATTGCGGAGCGGGCCGAGAGAATTGCTAGTCTCCCGCAAAAAGCAACAGGGTGAAACCCGCTGTCTCCTTCAGGCCTTCGTGGGCTTAGCCCCCTGCGCACCTCAACCAGCGGCGACGCGTCCGAAACGTCATGCGGGAGGCTCGCCGCCATGGAAGTCGTGTTGGGACCAGGGCTATAATTTAGCCAAGCTCATTCGCGAATTAGGGTTTGGTGAACTTGTCTCCGCTCTGGCACTGGCAAGTTCAAGCGGCGTATTCACTTCGCAGGCGTTAACGAAGACAGCAGGGGAATCATACGCTCGTTATCGCCGAACGTTTAGGTCGGATTCATCAGTAGGTATGCTCAGTGCGGCCCGCTCACTGGGCTGGCACCAGTTGAGCAGTGTGATCTCTAATGTGCGGCTGGGAATTGGGAGACTGGTTCGAACGCCTCATCTAGCAAAGCAAGTGCAAAGGTGGCTATACCTTGCAACCGCGGCAACAGAGCCCGCGCGTTGGACGTGGCGAACGGCACTAGGCGGTTCGCCAGCGCGACGCCTTAAGCGTGAGTTCAAGCCTACCTTTCCCAGAAAGTCAGTGCGAAGGAGCAATGTTTTGCAGAGTGTCATTGATATAGCGGCCACCCTCATCAAACGCGCCTATAAACGATTTTAGAACGTCGAACTACCGAATCCGCGGTCCGAGGCGATGGCCTTATTCTCAAAGTTGAATCCGCTCAACCTCGCCGATCGTGATCTCGTCTTTGGTCCGGTCGTAGAGCTTGGTGGTCCGGGGCGACTCATGCCCGGCCATCTGCTGGGCATGCTCGAGCCGGCCACCGTTCTCCAGGTAAACCGTCACACCGGTCGCGCGCCAGGTGTGGCACCCGACCGGAGTCAGAAAGCCCGCGTTCCGCGCTCGTTTGCGGATCGCTGCCCAGGCATTGTAGCGATTCAGCGCCCGGCCGGACAGCGCGGTGCCTGCCTTATTGACGCTCTGAAACAGCGACTGTCCATTCTCGATACTAACTTTAGAGAGGTACTCGTCCACAGCTTCCTCGATCTGATGGTGGGCCGGCATTTCATGCTCCTTGCCGCCTTTCTCGTGAAACCGCAACCAGCGCCTCGGCCCTTGATAATAGAAATCTTGCCGCTTGAGTGACAGAACTGCGCTGACCCGGGCAAAACTATACAGCATGGTCGAGATCAGCGCGCTATCGCGCAGCCCGGCCAGATCATCGCGCGGAATCGATTCCAAGAGCCTCTTAGCGTCCTCACGGCTCCAGACCGGGGTTTTGCCGCGTTTGACCACGTACTTCGGCCCACGGACAGAAGCCGTCGGGTTTACGGGCACCAGCTGCCGGATAACCAGAAAATCACAAAGCATCCGGATGGCGGCGAGCTTTTGTTTGATCGTCGGCTTCGAGCCCGGCATTTGCTCGATATAGGCGGCCACATGGAACGGGCGGACCGTATCTAACGTGAGCCCGTTTTCCTGGCACCAGTGAAAGAACTGGTAACAGGCCCGTGCATAAGCCAGCC
>JBAUZZ010000411.1:0-8869 GCA_049585495.1 Chthoniobacterales bacterium
GCCTGTCTGATTGCGCACGATGAAAATGAGCAAGCCGCGATAGAAACCGTTCTGGCCGAAGCCGGCGCTGACGGCGACCTTGTGGCTGCCTTGGACCAATCCCAGGAACGCGCCCTGGCCCGGCAGATTCTGGCCCAGCGCAAGCTCAAGGGTGAGGTGCACGACCTGTTGGACATTATCGACCTATGCGTGGCCTATAAGGCGCCGGAGCTGGCGAACTACGCGCCAACGATGCATTGGCACCTGCGTGAACTCTCCTCCAGGCAGGTCAAATTTCTCCACCGTTACCAAGTTGACCTGAGCGCTGTTCAAAACCGTGGTCACGCCTCCGCAATCATCAACACGATCCTACGCTATAACGAGAGCGTCCCGGCCACTCCGAGACAACTCAACTTCCTGCGTTACCTCGGTTATCACGGCGACACAGGAAGTCTTTCGAAACCAGCGGCAAGCCGGCTGATCGGGCAGCTAAAAACGCAATTCGAAACTGCCACTTATGGTTGAGAGCTCTGAAAACAAAGTCCTAACCTTTATCCACCGCTTCTCGCGCACGCTCAGCTGTGAGCTACAAATTCCAGCCGCGCCGCCTGCCCCAGGCCAACTGCTGTTGCCTACGTGCTGCTGGAGCGGGCGCCCCAAGCCTAAGCATATTCCGGCCTATCGCCAGTGGGCCCTGCTCGTCCACCAGAACCTGGCCGACCAGTGGCAGCAACGGATTCTGTACGGCCTAGGAACGGCGCCGAATTGGACCGAGCTCTGGTGTTTCGAACCGGGTGGCACACCGAAGCTCCTCCAGAAGATCCCCGTCGGAATTCCTTAAACGCCACAGAACAATCCGATGACCTCCCAACTCTATCTGAGCGGCACCGTTGCCAGCGAGCCTCTGGTAGGTGAAACCCGCAAAGGCCGTCTCATGGTCAGAGTCCTGATCTAGACCGACCTGGTTCGCGAAACTCGGCCCGGCGAGCTTCAAAGTGAACAACTTAGCCTACCGGTTACCTTTTTTAGTGCTCCGGCCGAAGTTGTTAAAAATCTGCGTCTCGGAGATCCGATTACGATCGGCGCCCATCTCTACGGCACTGAGTTCCATAACAGCGATGGCACGGTCAACCATGGCGTTCAACTCATCGCCGACACGCTGCTCTTTTCCTTACCGCAAAAGGAGCCCCCCCACCGTGACGCCCACAACTGAGGCTAGTCCTACTCTTGAGAATGTTCGCGCCCTTCTTGAACGCGACGGGCACCATGCCGTCTTGCTCCCCATATTAGCCAGAAACAAAGCACCTAAATGGAAAAACTGGCCCAAGTTTACCTATGAAGAAACCCAGAAACCGGAATATCAGCAAGGCTTGCGCTCTTGCCCCAACACCGGTGTCCTGCTGGGGCAGCCCTCAGATGACCTCTGCACCATCGACACCGACACTGAGGCCGCGTACGCCGCATTCCTGGAGGCCAACCCGCGCTTTGCTCATACTCTCCGCACCCGCGGCGCCCGCGCCGGCCAATTCTGGGCTTATATCACCGGAAACCGCCCCCGCCAGATTCACCCCCTCAAGGTTAAAGCCAATTCCCCACTAGCGGTAGGCGTCCATACCTCGCCCGACCCCGCCGGTATGGTGACAATCGGCGAATTCCGCGCCGAAGGCGGCCAATCCGTTATTCGCGGGATCCATCCAGGAGGCAACCACTACCAGTGGCTCTGCGCCGAGGGCCCGATCACGATCGATTTCGCCGATATCCTCTGGCCACCTGATATCGCACACCCGTGGGAACCAGCACCTAGCACTGCAAAGCGCGACGCTAATACCGACACCGGACCCAAAGACCAGGAGCAAGAAGACGCCGCACTCTTGTCACGCGCCATCGCTACCCTAGATATCGATTTCCTCTGGACCCATTTCGGGTACCCAGACCGGCAGGGTAGAAACCCAGTGGCTTCGCCTTTCCGAACCGATAACACCAAAGGACACCCCTCCTTTAGCGTCTTCGACCAAGGACGCGCCTTTAAAGATCACAACGCCTCCTACCCACTTCACCGCGGCAACAGCTTCGCCTTTTATCAGTTGGCCACCGGCCAAGACCCCAAAACCGCCTTTGTTCCCTTTGTCACCCTCGCTGGCCTCCGCGACGAGCTCTACGTCACCCGCAAGGCCGCCGTAGTCGATAAACTCATTTCCCTCGGCTTTACCGAAGCTGGCGCCAAACATGTCTGGCACTCGATCGATCATTCCGGCTCAATCCCCGAGTTGCTCAAACGCGCTTGTTCCCAGGCCAATACCATTCAAGCCCAGCCTGCCACGCCTCCATCAGACCAACCAGGTAATGACGACCTCGGTCGCAATCCGAGCTTTCGCCGACAACTGGTGCGCGACTACGGCAACAATGCGCACACCCAAAATTTTCCACCGTTCAAGCCTTGGGCTGAGTGCCTCGACGCTCTCTCCGACCAATGCCTGGCCCGCTACGGATCTACTCAAGGACTCTCCTGGAACTACTGCACTCAAGTCTTGCGCGACCTCGGCTGGCTGGGCATCTACGAAGAGCACTTCGCTTTGCCTATCCACGGCCCGGGCGGAGTCGTCATCGCAGAACAAGTCCTAACCCCAGAACAACCTGCCAAGTTTTTCATCACCGCCGGCGCTGGCAACACCTTGAGTCCGATTATCCTTGGCAACCTGCCTCTAGCTACTCGCATCCTCATCTTCTGTTCTGGGCGCGAACTTAACGCCTTCGCCGATCGCTCCGAACTCTACCGCGATCCAACTACCTGCTTGGTCGCTACTCGTGGCCACCCAACCGCCAACCTGTTGGCTAACATCCCTTGGCCCGTAGCTCTCCAAAGTGACCCAACCGTCTTCCTGTTGACCAAAAATGACTCTCGCTCAGGTCCAGACGGCTTAACCAATTCACGACGCTGGAGCGCCGCCGCCCGCACCTTTATCCCTTTTCCCATCTTCCTGGTCCCTCCTCCTGCTCCTCATCACGACTTTGTTGACTACACTCGCGCCAGTGCCTCCAAAAACGACCTCCTCGCTTTGCTGGACTCCTACGAACACGGCCGATCCGACCCTCTGCCACCACCGGTACAGCTAACACTCCAACAACAAATCAAACCACAAGACTATCAACTCCGCGGTGGCTCACCCCTATACTACCTCAACCGAGGAGTCCATTCAGAAGATATCCTAGTTGGTAACGGATGGCTCGAGCGAGGAAGTGCTTTCTTCCTTGTTGCCCAAAGCGGTATCGGAAAATCCCACATAGTTGAGCAGATCTGTTGTTGCTGGGCCTGCGGTAAAGGCGGACCACACGCCTTCTTTCTCAACCCCTTCGAGGGGCGCTCCTTGCGTATCGTTATCATCCAGAACGAAGACAGCCAAAACGATCTTTATCGCCAGAGCCTCGTCCTCAACGCCCTGGACTTAAGCCAAGAGCAGCTTGACCTAGTCCGCACAAATCTTTGGATTGAAACTCTCCGAGGTAAGCTCGGCACTGACGCTATCCAGTTTATAAGGCGGATTTTGGACCTCCGTAATGGATGCGACTTAGTTGTCCTCAACCCCCTGTCGGCCTACGTCCAAGGTGACCTCACTCGCACCGAAGACGCCGTCGAGTTCCTCTACGGCCAGTTCTCCCCACTGCTCGACGACTACCAATGCGGTGGTGCCGCCGCCCATCATACTCCCAAATCTACCGGCTCTATCCAAAAGGCCAAACCCAGATGGTCCAGTTACGACTTCATGTATTCGGGTGCTGGTGCCGCCACCCTCACCAATTTTGCCCGTGCCTATATCACCATCGATCCCAAAGGTAGCTCGCAAGTATTCGATGTCCGTATGGCTAAACGTTTCGCTGAATCCGGCTGGCCCACGAGCCAACAATTGTTCAAATGGGCCGAACGCAAAGATTGCCCTCTCTGGGTACCCGCCAGTGCCGCCGAGGCCGAACAGGCCCAGGCCAAAACTCTGAAAACCATCCAAGACCTCCGTAAATTCGTCCCAACTACGGGCGATCCAATACCCTGCACAACCCTGGAACAGGACGCCTGCAAGAAAGGCGGCTTTACTCAGAAAGCTTACCGCGCTGTGCTCGATGAGGCCCGCTCTGAAACCACCCCAGACAATCTCAGACTCTATTACTGGAAAATTTACAACCCTCAAGGTGGTACCTTCGCCGCCATCGCTCGCTCGCCTCAGCCTGAGGACCAGAAACCAGATGCCGTCAAAGCTCGAATTAAAGCCGAAAAACGCCAGGCCGCTCTCAACCAATCAAACCTTGCCTGACGAGGACTGAACTTTAGACCACCTCTTTTTTACCCAGTTTTCAGTCCTCCTCACTGCCCCCAGTCTCCGTCACTCCCTTGGCTTCATTGACCGCCACATCACCCCTCATTGTCCTCACGCGGAACACCTGCCAGTCACTAGTTAGTCTTCGTTGCGCGTGTATAAAGACACACGCGCAGGACTAAGACCTGCGTACCGCACCGAAGACTCCCTAGTGACCGCTCAGGTTTTTCGCCCAAACTACTCAGTCCCCATCAGGCAAAAAAAACTTAACCCACAGAGACCGAAACACGGCTACCTTTTTAGTCTCCGTCGTTTAGTCTCCGTTATGTTAGTCTCCGTTTCGACGAAGACTGAAATCAACGAGAACTAAAAACGTTGACATTGAAAATTTTTTCCTGACGTCTTGACCGGTGCGGCACTTCGGCGGCCCGGCGGCATGGCCCCGCCCCCCGCCGGGGGTGACCGGTCAAGTTGATCGAAAATTATATTCCGCGAATGGGAACCATCCGAGCCCGAAGTCAGCTTGGAAATCCGTCCACCTGGCGCTTGGCCATAGAGCGAACAGATCCGCCGAGCTGGCACCGCGAACTATTTCGCGGTCCAGGCAGCAGCCTGCCGATTGATTATCTTCGAGGAAAATCATACAACGGCCTCTGGCGCGTCGCGTTTGCTTTTCCGCTATCCTTACCCTCCCGAAATGATTTAAATGCACCACAGGGCGGTTTGCGTGCGTTGGCAACGGTAAAGGCCGGCGAGCGCGAGTGCGTTAAGTTTGTTAGTTGAAAAGTGTGAACAGCGCCTGTCGTTTTGTGGAACAAATTTTGTTGCACGAACGAACGTTCAAAAGCAAGGAAAATAAATTTTGATTCCCCTAGGGCATTTGTTGCACAAGTTGTTGCAGTGGAAAACTAAAGCTGTTTAGCCCCTAGCCGATATTTAAAGGGCGGAATGAACATAGGTTACGCACGAGTTAGTACGGCAGAACAGAACGGTAACGGCCAGATCGCCGAGCTTAAGAAACTCTGCGACGAAGTCCATCTGGAATATGCTTCCGGAGGACGCTGGGACAGGCCTTGCCTTCAGAATGTACTGCGCCACATCAAGGCCGGCGATGTGCTGGTTGTCTGGAAGCTCGACCGACTAACTCGCAGCTTGTCCGACCTTTTGCAGGTATTGAAACGCTTGGAGGAAGTGGGCGCCGGCTTCCGTAGTCTGACTGAAGCGATTGATACGACTACGGCGGTTGGCCGGATGTTGATGCAGATGTTGGGCAGCTTTGCCGAGTTTGAGCGAGAGATGATTCGCGAACGAACCAAATTGGGCTTGGCGCGTGCTCGCCTGGAGGGTCGAATCGGTGGTAATCGTGCGGCTTTGACGCCCAAGCAGCAAGCAATGGCGCTGGAGATGATTGATCGAGGCAAGTCTCAGAGCGAAGTTGCCGAAATATTCCGAGTGCACAGAAGCACGATCTGCCGGCTGGTAAGTGAACGCCGAGTGCTGGAGCATCGGTGACAAAGCAGGTGACTCGATTGGCTGTAATTCCCGGAGCTGTTCTCGCGATTGCACTACGCGGAACCAAATTGTCTGCTGGCCACTTGAGTTCGGCATTTCTGAACAGCAGCTGCAAATTGGCGTTCCAGCTCCTGTGGTGAGTCAAGATACGCTCGCCGGCCACCATTTCGGTGTTCCTGGGCTGGTGGCCCACCTTTGTCGACATGGATCCGGCGACGGCGATAAGCTTTCTTCGGCATCCGTATTCGTTTAACACAACTGCCGTCTCGAGTTCCACATAGAACACGGTTTTCTCGCTATTCCACTGCTCTCATGCAGCTAGTCTTGCCTAGTCCGCTGTTGCTTCGTGTGGTTTACAGTTAATCCCACACCCACACTTCGGTCACAAAAACGGGACCACGTTATGCTGAACTTTGTGCTGCTGGGTCCGGGATTTAAATTTCGGGAGAGCTCTGACCGGTTAGCATTCACTAAATGCAGGTACGGAGACGATTGAAACAGAAAAATTGCCAAGAGGTTACGAATGAGACACTTCCTACTAACGCCAATAAGAGACCAAACACGCGGGCATACATATTCGTATTGGATGGTCAGTTGTCCGAAAGACGGGCCGACAGGGCGGAACGGATCAACTGGCAGGAAGCAGCGGAAATTTAGCAGCAGGGAGAAGGCGGAGGAATTTCTGGCACGGGAGAAAAAGCGGTACGAAGAGCGGTGGCGGACAGAGTGGTGGGCTGACGCGAGGGCGAGGAATGACGCAGCGCGAGCATTGAGGTTAATTAGTGGGACAGCGGGAAGCAGCTTGACAGCAGCGGCACAAGTATACCTGGAATGTCGGAGTGCGCAGGAGTTCAGACGCAGAGCGGAAGAAACAGGAGAAAAGCGGTCGTTAGAATTAAGTGCGCGGTTGAGTTTAGGGTTAGCGAGATTGGCAGCTCGGCGCGGGCAAAGCCTGGAAGATCTGATCGCAGGGGTACTCTGGGCCTTTATTGAGCGAGCGAGTCAGGAGGAGGATTTTTTGGAACGGACGGACGTGGCTTAAGTGGGTCTTTAGGAGTGGATTCAATAAGTTTAACGTCAGCGACTTTAGCGCGGGGCAGCGCGTTGAAAAGCTCCTCGAGTTCTTTTTGAGTGACGACCTGGCGAGTTTCGGTACGAGCGGTGACGCCGCCGGAAAGTAACTCACTTTTTTCTGTGGCGACCGCTAAAGTGAAAGCGAGTTTATCTGGGGAAATAGAGTCCGAATTTTGGGCCAAGATTTCGGACATTCTCAGGGAGGCCATGGCGAGATTACGGCTGGTAGCAAATCGGCAAGTGGTTTTAAAATCAGGAACAAACCAGCTGATGGTTTTGATGACTTGAAGATCGAGACCGGTAGCCTGAGCGACAGATTGAATGGAATTGCCGCTGGCTAGCAAATCGATGGCGTTGCGATAGCGAGCGGGGTCTTCCTCGATGAGCTGAGCGAGGCTTGGTCTAGGAGAGCTGGATTCAGAAAGAGCAGGAGGTTCGGCCAGGGTTTTATTAACGAAGGTGCGCAAGGCCAAGACGTCGGCGGCGTTCAAGGGTTTGGATTTATTTTCAGCAGAGGCTTGGCCATTTTTTGCAGAGCTGGGCATGGGAGGAGTGTAGCGCATCGGGAGAAAAACCGATAGAAAAAGGCGGAGTAGTGGAGCGAAGCGCTCTGACTAAACGGTCGGCTCGGAGTATGACTGAGTTAGCGCCAGAGATTGATGGAAAAATGAAGGAGCTTTCAATGTTGTATAACGAAAGCGAAACGTTGCGACGTCTTGCGCGTTGCCGGGCCCACAAGATGTCGAGGGATGAGGCTCTCAATTGGCTAGGCGTTATATACGAGCTGTTGAAGCGATACAGTACCTTAGTGCAGGAGCTAGAGGCGCTCGAATGAAGGCTAGACGTCACAATCGGCTTTCACAAGCAGTTGCCGACTACGCCGGTACCACCAGAAGATGAGGACGAAGAAGTCACGATCGCCCGCGCCGAACGCGAAAAGGCCGCGCAGGACCCCGTGATTCAAGACCTCGCCACGCGACTGGGTGTGCCGGTGCACTTCCTGCTGGATTACGCGAACGTGCAATCGGCCGATTTGGGCCGCGCCTGGATCGCTCAAAGGATCAAAAACAATCCTAGCGGTCTTTCGCTTAACGATATGCCTTACGTTTTAAAGACCATCCTCGTAGCCATCGTGCTACGAGGCTGCTGGTTTTTCGATTGTGCCGGAGAAAGCATTGAATTCTCCCTGCGATTCGACAGTTCGGTGCGTATGCGCAGTTCTATTGCCAGGGCGCGTCGCACGACCATCGGTTCCGCGACAAAGAACTTCAGGAACCAATTGTCCAAATTGGCGTCTACATATTGTCCATAAACATCCGCACCAGTCAACCACAACTACCGTAACGCGGAAGAAGTAGGAGCCAGAGGTGGCCCTACTCCCCCTCGTCCCGCTGCTCGTGCTGGTCCGGCCTGACCATGTCCGAAACGAACGACATTAAGTCAGGTCCGAGTTCGCGCAGCGCATCCTCGTAATTAGGCAGATCCTTTGGTTGGTCTTTTGGTTCGTCAGGCATAAGTCAAGTTTCGTCGATAAGTTTCTTTATGGCCAGCTCGAGTTCGCGAGCGTTGGGCCAATTGACCGGCAAGTCTTCACCGTCCAGTTTCGCCCGATAAAACGGATCGCTTCACGGACCTTTAACCGCAGCGTACTTGTAGATGTGGACCGTCCGGCCTTTGTGCTCGAAGTAAGAAATGGTCCTCATTTGGGGGCAGTGTAGCAATTAACGTAAACTGGGCTCGCGCAAACTTGGTTCTCGTAAAGAAGCTGTTCGCAAAGACGGACTACGTTCTAAGCTCGAATATGGAACGCCGTGTGCTCGGTCGCGGTAATGATCGCCGGTATTTGGGTTGACGTAGTGCTCACCCTTATGAGACGAACCACTCGATCTTCCAATATAATTGCCGTCACGACTGCCATGAACGTAGGATTTGTTCCCAGCCATCGCGAGCGTTGGGATCAGTGTGAGAAGTAGTATGATTTTTTTCATTTTTGTTTT
>JBAUZZ010000412.1:0-14651 GCA_049585495.1 Chthoniobacterales bacterium
GTCGCCGACACCTCAGCCATACCAACTGCCTGTTGATGGTCGGTCCCGCTGAAGATCACATCAGACATCTCGCCGCCTCGGAGCGCCTTTGCCGATTGTTCGCCTAAAACCCAACGAATCGCGTCTAAAATATTCGATTTGCCGCAACCGTTCGGGCCCACAATCGCTGTAACGCCCCTATGGAAATCCAAAGTCGTTTTGTCAGCAAACGACTTGAACCCGATGAGTTCGAGTGACTGGAGATACATAAGTTAGCGTAGACTCCAAGGTTTCGACGGATGAGTCCTGCCCTACGACTTTAGTTCGGGTCTGGGTTTAAGCGCAAAGGGTAGCCGGAAGAGCGACCCCTGACAAGGGCAAAATACAAGAAGTTGATGTGCCTGGTTGGGTAGACCTCAAGATGTTGGGGAGAGAGTGAAGAGATTGTAGGAGTTAGGACTCCGGAGCGGCCAGCTGAAAAAAAAATGAGAGATTTCTAAATTGCGTTGGAGGGCAACACTCCACCGTCGCCGCGACGCGACTCCGGGTCTGCGTTCCGGCGAAGCAGGCTTGCTTTTCCGCTTAACGATTCATACAGGCAAGATGCCTATGCTACTTTGCGTCAAAACCTTTACCCATGAATCCCTTAGACGATCTCTTCGAGTTCCTCCGGTTTCCCTCGGTTTCCGCCGATATCCAATTCAAGTCCAACGTTGAAGCCTGCGCGGACTGGCTAGTGAGCCGGTTCCAGAAAGTCGGCTTGGACACGAAGAAATTTCAGACACCGGGGAGTCCGTTAATCGTAGCCCGCAACGAAGCTAAGCCTGGCCGGAAAACGGTTTTGATTTACGGCCACTACGATGTCCAGCCTCCGGATCCCCTCGAACTTTGGGATTCGCCGCCATTTGAGCCTACGGTTAAGGGAAACAAGATTTTTGCTCGCGGATCAACTGACAACAAAGGGCAAATTCTCGCGCACCTCCTCGGCGCGGAAGCTACCATTCGCGAACACGGCGACCTGCCGTTGAATGTGATCTTCCTTGTAGAAGGTGAGGAGGAAATCGGAAGCATTCACCTCGAAGGGTTTTTGCGGGAACATCAGGCCGAGCTGCAGTCCGACGTGGTGGCGGTTTCGGACACCGGAATGGTGGCGCCCGGAGTCCCCACCTTTACCTATGGATTGCGCGGAATTCTCTGTTTAGAAATTCATCTGCAGGGACCTGCTGCGGATCTCCATTCAGGGATTTTCGGGGGATCAGTCGCGAATCCTGCGACGGTGCTCAGCCAGATAATCGCGTCGCTCCATGACGATTCCGGCCGGATTGCCATTCCTGGCTTTTACGATCGGGTAAAATCCATCGAACTTTGGGAGAAAGATCTATGGGCTAAACTTCCCTTCGATGATAGAAGCTGGCTCGCTACGACGGGCTCGCCGGCACTCGCCGGAGAGGAAGGCTACAGCACTTTGGAACGAGTCTGGGCGCGCCCAACGGCAGAGGTGAACGGGTTTGGAAGCGGCTACCAGGGAGCCGGGCCGAAAACGATCGTTCCGAGCAAAGCGGTCGCGAAACTCTCTTTCCGGCTCGTGCCTGATCAGGATCCCGGGGAACTGCGCGACGTGATCACGAATTTCCTGCGATCCCAATGCCCAGACTCAGTGAGAATCGAAGTTGTTCATCAACACGAAGGCAAGCCGTACCTGGTGAAGCCGGACTCGCCATTTGCCCAGGCTGCGCAGCGCGCCCTAAGAAGGACATTCGATAAGCCGATAGCCTTCATCAGGGAGGGCGGGAGTGTGCCCATCACCCAGAGCTTCAAAAATGTTCTGCAGGTCGACACTCTCCTGCTCGGTCTCGCCCTGCCAGACGCCAAAGTGCATTCGCCGAACGAAAATTTCCCGGTTGAAAACTTCCAGGCCGGAATTCGTCTAAATCAGTATCTGCTGCAAGAAATCGCAGAGACTTGATGAAGGGAATTTCTCGACTCTTTTGGTTTGTCCTCCTGGCCATGTTGCCCGCCCGTGGGGGCGAAGATACCCCGACGCCACCCGCTCCGGCCAGCCCGTCTCCGGCCAGCACATCTTCGAAGTCAACGGAAGATACAAAGGGAAGCTTGCCGGCGACCGAGACTAAGTCCGTAGCAAGCCTGAAGCCCGTCCAGCTACGGGATTTCGATACGCAGCCGCCGAAAGTACAAGAGCTAATCCGTAACTCGTTAGCATTGACCGAACGCAATCTAGGCTATCAGTACGGGTCTGCTGATCCCGCCCAAGGTGGAATGGATTGTTCGGGATTTATTTATTATGTCCTGAGCGGTGCTGGCTTTAAGGAGGTGCCGCGCCAGTCGAGCGACCAGTATCTTTGGGTCCGCAGAGATAGTGACTTCCATGCCGTGTTGAGTCGCAACCCCGACACGTTCGAACTGAAGGAATTGCAACCAGGCGATTTGATGTTCTGGTCTGGAACCTATGCGGTATACAGGGACGTTCCGATTTCGCACGTCATGATCTATCTCGGACGCGAAAAGAGCACCGGAAGGCCCGTAATGGTTGGAGCAAGCGACGGCCGGACCTATGACGGTAGACAGCGGTTCGGCGTGAGCGTCTTCGACTTCAAGCTGCCAACTGGTAAACCCAACAAGAGTGATCCTGATCTCGTCGCGAAATTCGAAGGGTACGGCGCCATTCCGGGCCTCCGAAACCCGACGGTTGCCTCAAGCGGCCTGCCGACGGAGCCAGCGTCTGATGGCAAGAACAAGCCCCAGCCATCGCCGGCATCGGAACCACTCTCTGACGGCGATTGACCTCACATTCCGAAGTCCAGGTATCGGTCTCAAAGTAGCATGGGCGTCTCGCCCGTACTTTACGGTTTGCTGTTCGGAACATTTCGTTATAGCGGAAGGGAATGCTGGACATTCGTCTAATTCGGGAAAGACCGGACTATGTGCGCGAGCGCCTCGCAACCCGGGGCAGCGGCCTAGAGCAACAGGTTGACGTCGTGTTGGCTGGAGATGGAGAGCGGCGCCGCTTGGAAACCGAAGTCCAAAAGCGAAACGCTGAGCGTAACAGGCTCAGCAAAGAGATCGGTATCTTGCGGTCCAAAAACGAGCCCAGCGCGGACGCGGAGGCAAAGGTAAGGTCGATCGGGGCGCAGATCAGCCAGCTCGACGAGCAGCTGGCTGCGGCGGCTGAAAACCAGCGAAACTTGCTACTCAATTTGCCAAACCTTCCCCACCCCGCCGCCCCGATTGGAACAGACGCGAGTGCGAACCCCATTGTGCGGGAATGGGGCGAGAAGCCAGGGGTTCGGCCATTCGATCATGTTGATCTGGCGACAAATCTTGGCCTGATCGACTTTGAGCGAGCAGCGAAGATTAGCGGAAGTGGGTTTGTCTGTTTCACTCACCTAGGCGCGCGGCTGCAGCGCGGCCTCATTCAGTTCCTTCTCGATTTACATACGCTTGAGCACGGGTACACCGAAATCAGCCCACCTTATATGGTCCGTCGCGAATGCATGGTCGGCACGGGACAGCTGCCGAAATTCGAAGGAGATGCTTATGGTCTCGATGATGGCGAAGCATTTCTGATCCCGACCGCAGAGGTGCCCCTCACCAACCTCCATCGCGAGGAGGTCCTGGCCTATCAAGAGCTACCGAAGTGCTTGGTAGCTCATACTCCTTGCTTTCGCAGGGAAGCTGGCGCCGCAGGTAAGGAAACGAGGGGCATGATCCGAGTGCATCAATTCGACAAGGTTGAGCTCGTGAAGATTACGACCCCTGAGTCCTCTTACGAGGAGTTGGAAAAGCTAACCGCAAACGCAGAGAAGGTTCTGGAATTGTTAGGACTTCACTACCGCGTCATAGAGCTTTGTACGGGCGATCTGGGATTCAGCATGGCTAAAACGTACGACATCGAGGTTTGGTCCCCGGCTCAACAGCGCTACCTGGAGGTATCGAGCTGCTCCAACGCGGAAGACTACCAGGCTCGACGAATAAACCTGAAGTTTAAGGATCCGGACGGAAAAAACCGATTCTGCCACACCCTAAACGGTTCCGCCACGGCGCTGGCGCGTCTCTACGTAGCGCTAATCGAAACCTATCAGCAGCCAGACGGTTCCATTTTGGTTCCCGAACCCCTGCGCGACTACCTGGGAACGAAGGAGATTAGGTGAAGGGCACGCTTGAGCGCGTCCAGGGAACTGCACATGCGGCAGTAACGAGCGGCCCGTTCCAAGTTTTGATTACCGGGATTTCGTGCTCAGAGCTGAGAATTGATAACGTGCTTGTGCCCAGGAGAAAAAATCGAGCGCTCGTTGGTTCCAATCCAAGCCAGCGCGCTGCCAGAATCCGCAAAAAATGACCATGCGAAAAGATTGCGACGTTCGCATTCAACTCCCGAATTCGTGCTACTACCCGATCAGCTCTGAGACTGACTTGTTCGATGGTTTCCCCGTTCGGGCAGGGATGCGTCCAGATTGTCCATCCCGGAACCTTTTCCTGGATCTGTTTAGTCGTAATACCTTCGTAATCGCCGTAGTCCCACTCCATCAGATCGGCACAGAGTTCGACCCGTGCGCCCAAGCCGGCAAGATGGGCAGTCTCGAGCGCTCGTTGCAGCGGGCTGCTCAGGATTTTTCCCAAGGACATCCCGTCAAAGACCGGCAGGAGGAAACCGGCTTGCGTTCTTCCGGTGTCCGTGAGCGGGATATCGGTGCGTCCCGTGTGCCGGCCGTCCCGCGCCCACTCGGTTTCGCCGTGGCGAACAAGATATACCTGTAATTCGGCCGGCTCTGTCATGGTCTACTCCTCTCACGGAACAATAGTTGGAATGCCGGCAAAAGGCGAGCGGATGCGCCCTCAGAGCGTGGAACGGGCGTCTCGCCCGTCTGCTGGAGTTTCTCCGAAAGGACCCAATATAGGCTTCCAGCCTGTATTTGGTCCTACTGCCGTGGCTCAGCAGGAGCTTCGCCCTACCTGCCATGGGATAGGTGCCGGTAATCCGGTAGGACGAGCCTCCCGGCGAGCCACCTCTCCTGGAGAGTGATAGGTCTCATGCTGGTGCTGGTGCGCAAGCAGGCCTACTGCGCCGGGGCCAATCTGGCTTTCTCGCCCTGGCGCGCTTTCAGCCTGGCGTAGAGATAGTCAACCCGCTCCTGCAGATCTTCGAAGTAGAGGTAGATGGCGGGTGTCACGTAGAGAGTGATCAACTGGGAGACGATCAAGCCACCAACCAAAATCAAACCGAGTGGTCGTCGTGAGGCGCCATCCGCACCAAACCCAAGTGCTATTGGGATCGCGCCCATCAGAGCGGCGAGTGTCGTCATAATGATGGGCCGGAAGCGTTCGACGCTTGCTTCGTGCACCGCTTCCACCGGGGTCTTGCCCATTTTGCGCTGTTCTACGGCGAAGTCGACCATCATGATCCCGTTCTTTTTCACAATCCCGATCAGCATGAACATGCCGATGTAGGAATAAAGGGACAGCTCGGAGTGGAAAAGAAGCAACGTCAACAGGCCTCCGACCGCCGCGACGGGCAGCGACGACAGAACCGTAATCGGGTGGAACCAGCTCTCATAAAGAATCCCGAGAATGACGTACATAATGAAAACCGCTACGAAAAGCAGCGCACCTAATTGCGAAAACGTTGTGCTAAACGTCTGTGCCTCACCTTGGAGCTGGCCACGAATCGTTGGCGGCAGGATCTCCGCCGCCGTCCGTTGGATGAATTGCGTGGCATCCCCGGTCGCTGCTCCGGGCTTCAGGTTGAAGTATAGTGTTACGGAGGGGAATTGATTGAGATGGTTTAGAGCGAGCAATCCGACCGAAGCTTTTGGATCGGTCACAGTCTGATTAGGAATAATGCTCTGACCGCCCAAAGGCTTAAAATACAAGCGGTTGACATCAGTGGGCTCGCTGCGTTGCTTATCCTCCGCTTCAACAATCACCTTGTACTGATCGATTGGTGTTTTGATCAGATAGGTGTAGTTCTGGGAATAGGCATTCTTGAGAAGCTGCTCGACATTGACATTGTTCAGTCCGTACGACTGCAGCTGAAGTTCGTTCAGATTAACCCCGAGAATCGGGGTATTGGCAAAGTAGTCGGAAGAGATGGTCGCGAATCCAGGGAACTGCCGGCACTTCGCCATCATTTGCTGGGCAACCTGATAAACCTGTTTGGCGTCCACCCCGGAGATCGAAAAGGCGTACTGGCCTTGATTATTTTTCGTTGCGCCAGTGCTGATCTGCAAAACCGGATCAGGCCGGAGCAACGGAATGATGCCCGGAATCTGGGAAAGCTGTTGCGAAAGCTGAGCAACCACCTGAGTGATAGGCGGCCGCTCGTTTACGTCTTTTAAGAAAGCCAGGGCCAGCATCTGGTTTGAGGGCAACCCCTGCGAAAAACCAGCCAACGTAAAGGTCTCATTTACCGCTGGATTTTTGCGCATGATCGCATCGACCTGCTTCTGCAGCTCTTTGATTCGATCGGGGGAAATTCCCTCCTGACAGATAAGAATCCCACGGACAAACGAACTATCACCTGAGGGGATAAACGTTTTTGGGAGAAGATCGAAAACCCAAATCGTCAAGGCAAAACAAGCCACCCAGGTTGCAGCCGAAATCCAGCGGTGGTGCAGGAAGAAGTAAAGGCTGCGGCCGTAGATCCCCGTGATCTTCTTGAACAGATTGCCGACAGTACGCTCCATCCACGTCTGGCGGCCGTGTCCTCGCTCGCCGAGAATTCGCGAGCACATCATCGGAGTAAGGGTAATCGAGACGATCCCGGAGGCGAAAATGGCCACGATAATCGTCACAGAGAATTCCCGGAAGATTCGACCGATGATTCCGGTAACCATCACCAACGGCAAAAATACCACGGCCAGTGAAACGGTCATGGCGATGATCGTAAAGGTGATCTGGCGGGCGCTGTTGAAGGCTGCCTCCATAGGCTTCTGGCCCGACTCGATCAAACGGACGGTGTTCTCCAGAAAGACAATGGCGTCGTCGACGAGGAAGCCAATCGCCAGGGTTAACGCCATTAGCGTGAGGTTGTTCAAGCTAAAGTTAAGCATCCCCATCACAAGGAAGGTGATGAGCATGGACAGCGGTAAGGCCACTACTGGAATGAACGTATCCGTAGCTCGGCCGAGGAAGGCAAAAATGACGATGACGACCAAAACAAAAGCAATCAGCAAGGTGTGTTCAACGTCCTCGGCGTTGGCGAGAATCGTTTTAGAACGATCGTAGAGCGGAATCAGCTGGACCGACCCCGGGAGCTGCTGGCGAAATGCTGGGAGCAGGTCTTTGACTCTTTGAGCCACTTCCACGGCGTTCGCGCCCGCCTGGCGACTTACGGCTAACACCACTTCGGCAGGCGCCTCACCGTATTCGCGTGCCCAGAAATTCCGGCTGATCCTTTCGTCCTCCACGGTCTTCACCGTGGTCGCCACGTCCTTTAAATAAACCGGCTGGCCGTTCGGCCGGGCGATAATGACATTGTCGTATTGCACAGGAGTCGACAACTGACCGTTCGGATAAAGGAGGTAAGTGCGATTTTTCCCATCTAACTGTCCGGCGCCAAGGTAGGCGGTGCTTTGGCCGACAGCGTTGGTTATGTCCGTCATGGTCAAGCCGAGCGAAGAGAGTTTGTTAACGTCCACCTTGATCCGGATGGCACTCCTGGCCCCGTAGACTTGAACCTGGCTGACGCCATTGATGATCGCGATCTGCTGACCCAGTTGGGTATTGCCGTAATCGTACAAGTCGCCTTCCGTCATCGTATTGCTAACCAGGGCGATATAGAAGATGGGCTGATCGTTAGGGTTAGTCTTCTGGAAGGAGGGAGGCTGGGGTAAGTCAACCGGCAAGAAGCCTTGCGCCCGCGTAATCGCAGCCTGAACATCTGTGGCGGCGTCCGCCAGACTCTTGTCCAAAGCGAATTGCAAAACCAGCGTCGACTGGCCGGTTTGATTATTGGATGTCACCAAGTCCAAGCCGGGAATCTGGAGGAACTGCTTCTCCAGCGGCGTCGCACAGGTGTTTGCCATCGTCTCCGGACTTGCTCCCGGGTAGCTCACGTTGACTTGAATCACGGGATAGTCGACCGCGGGCAAATCGTTCACGGGTAGCTGCCGGAAAACCTGAATCCCGAACGCTGTGACGCTAATCGTCAACAGCAGCGTCATGATCGGACGCCGAATGAAAATCTCCGAGAAATTCATAACGCCGGCATCGATTTGACCGCCGAACTCTCTTTGCCACCGGAACCTGAATCCTTGGGCGGCTCGCGTTCGGTCAAAGTGCCTTGCGCCTGCGCCGGCGGGGTCGCGGATGGATATTCCTTCGGATTCACCTTCATCCCGTTTGCGAGCGCGAGCTGCCCTTCGACCACCACGGTTTCGCCCGGTTTAACTCCTTGGGAAACGACAACCAGATCCTGATAGCGAACACCCTGCGTAACCGATCGCTGCTCAACGGTATTGTCCGGATTTACGGCGAACAGGTAAGTGCCCTTCCCTCCCATTTGCACCGTTTGGTTCGGAACAACCGCCGCATCCTTTAAGATCTGGAGCGTGAGTGCAACGTTCACATACTGGCCCGGCCAAAAATAGTGATCTTTGTTCGGAACAGTCGCCCGAAGCAAGACCGTACCAGCCTGAGCGGATACGCTGTTATCGAAGAAACTCAGCTTTCCTGTCTTGAGGATGTCGGGTCGCGAAGGTGTGATGATATCTGTCCTCAGCTGGTTCCCTTCGGCCAGGTTTTCGCGCAGGCGTGCGAGATCGTTTTCGGAAATGTTGAAATCGACGTAAACCGGATCCTGGAGCTGGATATTTACCAGGGCCGGTCCGCCGGTGGCGACGTAATTTCCCGGATCGACCAAACGTCTGCCGGTGCGGCCGTCGGCCGGAGAACGCACATAACAATACTCCAGATTGAGCTTGGCCCGATCAATCGAGGCCTGATCACGCCCAACCGCGCCTTGCAAGTTGTCGACGTTTGCTCTGTCAGTATCGATCTGCTGCTCGGATACGAAATGTTGTAGACCGATTCTTGCATCGCGCGCCAGATTTCTCTGGTCTAACCCCAGCTGCGCCTGGTCCGACTGGAGCTGAGCCTGTGATTGCTCTAAATCCGCCTGAAACGGACGCGGATCGATCACGAAAAGCAAGTCGCCCTTCTTTACGTCCTGGCCTTCTACGAAATGCACTTCGGTGATTCTTCCGCTTACCTGGGGTCTGACGTCGACCGAAACCGGCGACGTAACCCGCCCGAATTCGTGCAACTGAACCGGGATATCCATCGCTTGCACTTTCGTCACAAGCACGTTCTTAACCGGCGGCGGTTGGCCGCTCGTCGGCGCCTTCTGGCCGCACCCGGCCAACCCGATTGCTGCTAGGAGAAGAAAGGTTCGAGGTCTGAACGTCATCGCGATGTCTGAAGTTTGCCTGAGGAGGGGCTGATCATGCCTTTTGCGTGCTCCACCGTGCGTTTTGTCGTTGGTATCAGGGGGATAAATAAACAATCGATCGGCTAAATTATCTGTCAAAAACTGATTCCGACCCGGTGCATCTCCCGAGCGAGCGCTTTGCCGGGCTTGCGGCGATTGGTCAGCTCGCGCCCACCGCGTCGCAAGATGCACTAAGGAAGAAGCTGCTTGCGTGCCATGGGTCGAGTGGAACGGGCGTCCCGCCCGTCGGGCAGCGAAGACAGGCGAGACGCCCATCCCGCTCTAATCGCAAATCTCACGCGCCATATGCATGCACACGCTTATTGCGGGTTAGATAGCTCTTAAACAGACACTGCGCGTCTGTTTAAGAGCCTGTTTTAGAATAAATGAATCAAAACAAACTGCTTCAAAACTCTTCTCTCCAAAAAAGCAGCGGAATTTTCCGGCGTAGCCGGAGAATTCTGCTGCCTGAGCCTGCATCGCTCACAAATCTCTAAGGATTTGTGAGCGACGCAGGCTAATCGCCATCCTTGGCTGTCCCTACGCAAGTTCAAG
Organism: Chthoniobacterales bacterium; assembly: GCA_049585495.1. Taxonomy (GTDB): domain Bacteria; phylum Verrucomicrobiota; class Verrucomicrobiia; order Chthoniobacterales; family JAFAMB01; genus JBAUZZ01. The sequence goes on from JBAUZZ010000412.1 coordinate 9,980, forward strand.
GTGGAATCGACCCTTGTTGCGCCGCACTACCACGCCAGAGTCGAACGCCTCGCTCAGGACCGACGTGATCACGACCTTCCCGATCGGACCTTGGGCAAGAACCGCACCGTCACGGAGCACCAGCGCAGCGCCAAAGCAAGGTAGAATCTCCTCCACATGATGGGTTACGAACAGAAGGTTGGGCATCTGCTTCGATTCGGCCAACCGTGCCAGAAATTGCAAAAATTTCTCCCTGGCGACCGGATCCAGTTCAGAGCAAGGCTCGTCGAGGATCAAAATCTTGTAGCGGGCCATCAAAGCTCGCCCGATACGCGGAGTTACCAAACCGACCTCCTTTCGGAGTTCGCGCCAGTCGGATTTCCCGTATTGGCGTCCCAGCACAAACAGCTTGCCGCGAGACGGCGTTACATAACCGGTGATACAGCTCAGAAGTGTGGTTTTGCCAGACCCGTTGCCACCCAAAATGACCCAATGCTCTCGTTCTTTGACCTCCCAATCGAGGCCGGTCAAGATTTGCGTTTTCCCGCGCCGAACAACCAGGCCCTGAATCGATATGATCGCCATGCGTCTGCGCTGACGACTACTAGTGAGTCATGGTGTTCGTCAAACGCCAGGATGGTGGACACCGATAGCTGGTAGGGCGAATTTGTTTCCGCCATGGGCGGAGACAAATGAGCCTCTGGGAGTTGGCGCCGTTTCCGGTTTAAACCCGGGGAAATATCACGCGAACTTGCAACCCAGCGCTAGTGCTTGTTTTAGCAAACGCAGGTATTTTGGACGCGAGATTTCGACCGCCCCAAATCCCTGGAGATGGGCGGTAACGTACTGGGTATCGAGCAGTCGAAAGCCTCGCTCAACGAGGCGGTCCACCAACGCGACCAGCGCAATTTTAGAGGCATCGGTCTCTTGATGAAACATCGATTCGCCAAAAAAGGCACCGTAGACGCTGACACCATAGAGCCCACCCACCAGTTTCCCGTTCCGCCACGTCTCTACCGAGTGGGCAAATCCCAGCCGGTGCAAATTGAGATAACTCTCGATGATTTCCTCATTGATCCACGTTTCTGGACGCGCTGCACAGGCGCGGATGACTGCCTCGAACGCGCTATTAATCCGAATATCGAAACACTCCCGCTTCAGTCTCCTCTTCAGTCCATGCGGAATATGAAAGGCTTCGAGTGGAATGATCCCGCGTGGATCCGGAGAAAACCAGGCAATCTCACCGTTCTCCATCGCCATCGGGAATATTCCCGTACTGTAGGCTTCCAGCAGGAGCGCCGCTGGAATGATCTTGGACCGTTGTCGCTCGCGCACGCCAACGGCATTATATCCAGGAACCGCGGGTTGCTCCACGGGGGATTTGGGTCGGTTATCCGTAATCAGTAGTCGGTAATCAGTATTCAGTAATCAGTTTTGCTGGCACCAGGGAGCAGCAGAGTCCGACTTATTGCTCCGAAGCGGGCCGGTAGTAGAATGCTCGCATAGTTAGCGATCACCTCGCTAACAAGATGGACATAATACTGATTATTGATCAACTGATTACGGACCACTGATTACCGACTCCCCCCGACTCCTCGCTTGTCTCCCATCCGCCTTGTGCGATAGTCGGAATTTCTCTCCATGAGCGGCGGCGAAGCATTTACCGGCTCCAAAATTGTCATCCTGGATTTCGGTGCTCAGTATACCCAGGTGATCGCGCGCCGGGTCCGCGAAAGCCGCGTATATTCAGAGATATTGCCGTTCAGCGCGACTCCTGAACAGATCCAGAAAACAGGCGCTCGTGGCATTATTCTTTCCGGCGGCCCGTCCAGCGTTTTCTCTCCGGATGCTCCTCAGCTAGATCCGCAAATATTCGGATTGGGCCATCCCGTGCTGGGGATTTGTTATGGAGTTCAACTCATGGCCTTTCACTTGGGAGGCAAAGTCGAGTTCTCCGAGCGACGCGAATTCGGTGCGGGACGCCTCGCGGTGGTGAAGTCGAGTCAATTATTCGAAGGCCTGCCTGATGAGTTACAGGTTTGGAACAGCCACGGGGACAGAATAACCTCGCTGCCCCCGGGCTTCGAATCGATCGGCCGTACCGAGAATTCTCAATACGCCGCGATTCAGCACCCACAAAAGAAGCTCTACGGCTTGCAGTTTCATCCAGAGGTTGCGCACACCCCGCTCGGAAAAGAGATACTTGAAAATTTCCTTTATCGCATTTGCGGCTGCGCGCCGGATTGGACGATGGGTTCCTTTATTGAGCAAACTTGCCGTGAGATCCAAACTCGCGTCGGGAATGATAAGGTCGTGCTCGGGCTTTCTGGCGGTGTAGATTCTTCCGTCGCCGCCGCGCTAATCCATCGCGCCATCAGAGACCGGCTCACCTGCATTTTCGTCAACAACGGTTTGCTGCGAGCTCGTGAGCCGGAAACGGTGCAGAAGATCTTCGGCGACAATTTTCGAATCCGCCTTAAATACGTCGATGCTTCCAAGCGCTTTTTGACCAAGTTGCGCGGCGTCACCGACCCGGAACAGAAGCGGAAGACGATCGGAAACGAGTTCATCCGAGTTTTCGAGCAAGCGACCCAGGAGCTGAAAATGGCGGATTCGGACGGTGGCCGTTACCACTTTCTTGCGCAAGGCACGCTTTACCCAGACGTGATTGAGAGCGTCTCCATTGCCGGAAACCCGGCTGCGCTCATCAAGAGTCACCACAATGTCGGCGGGCTTCCTGAGGTGATGGACTTCGAACTTCTGGAGCCACTTCGCCAGCTATTCAAAGACGAGGTGCGCCAAGTCGGACTCGAACTCGAACTCCCGCGAGAGATCGTATTTCGTCAGCCATTTCCCGGGCCGGGCCTGGGCGTACGCATTTTGGGTGAGATCACCGAAGAGAGCTTGGCGATGCTGCGACAAGCCGACGAGATCGTCGTCAGCGAGATGAAGGCTGCAGACTGGTACTACAAAGTCTGGCAATCGTTCGCGGTGCTGCTCCCGGTCCGATCTGTCGGCGTAATGGGTGATCAACGCACCTATGAAAGCACAGTGGTCATTCGGATTGTTGAAAGCCAGGATGGGATGACCGCCGACTGGGTGCGGATTCCCTATGAGATCCTCGGTCGGATTTCGACTCGCATCACGAACGAGGTCAAAGGCGTCAACCGCGTCTGTTACGATATTTCCAGTAAACCCCCGAGCACGATAGAATGGGAGTGAAGCAGCGTCGCGCCATTTATCCCGGAAGCTTCGATCCGATTACGAACGGTCACCTTGACGTAATCCACCGAGCAATCCGGCTGTTTGATGAGTTGGTTGTCGGTATTGCGTTGAACGACCAGAAGCACACCTCGACCCTTTTCTCATTGCCAGAACGGGTCAGCCTACTGGAAAAAGTCTGCTCCGGCATCGCCAACGTCCGCGTTGCGACGCTCGATGGGTTACTGGTCGACTTTGCCCGGGTACACGATGCAGACGCGATTGTACGCGGCCTTCGCGCGGTATCCGACTTTGAGTTTGAGTTTCAGATGGCGCTGATGAATCGAAAGATGGAGCCCCTGATCGAAACAATCTTTCTGATGCCCAAGGAGGAATATTCGTATTTGAGCTCGAGGATTGTGAAGGAGATCGCGCGATTGGGTGGTAACGTGGATTTGTTTGTGCCAGAGTGCGTGGCCCAGGCGCTGAAAAAGAAGTTCTCAGCCTGAAGCAGAGTGCTAAATTAGCGGAAAACGCCGCCGGCACAGCAGTAATCAGTAGTCAGTAATCAGTATTCAGTGACCAGTCGGTTAGCATGAGCATTCGCGAGAGTCAGGACTCATCATCGCAAGTGAGTACCCCCCAATCACCGACCACTGATCACTGACTACTGACCACGGGCGATAAAGGGCCACCTTTATCAATAACGACGGGGATCTTTGACACTATGAAAATTCACCTGAACCAGATTCCCACGGGCGGGCTGCATCTTGAAGGCCGGGAGCAGACCGACATTCTTCAACTGGAAGACCCGAATATTCGGTCAATTGAGATGGTGAGTTACTCGCTGGAAGTGGGCGTTTCGGGCACCAGCCTTTTTGCAACCGGCCGGCTATGGGCAGACGTGGAAATGGAGTGTGTCAGCTGCCTTACACGCTTTGTCTATCCTCTGTTAGTCGACCATTTTGCCGCGCAAGTCGAGTTGACCGGCCCGGAAGTTGTCGACTTGACGCCTGCGATGCGTGAGGATATCCTCCTCGTTCTTCCCGCCCATCCACGATGTGACTGGGATGGGAAGACCGTGTGCCTCGGGCTACGGATTACTCCTAAGACTGTCGATGACACAACCAAGGTTCCAAACGCCTGGGATGTGCTTGACGAATTGCATTTGAAAAGAAAGAGCTGAGCTAAAATGGGTGTCCCGAAAAGAAGAACGTCGAAGATGCGTCTCCGAACTCGCAAGGCTGCGAATCGTTGGCACGCACCGTCGTTGACTAAGTGTCCGCAGTGTGGCAGCCGGGTGCGAGGGCACACTGCGTGCCCGTCGTGCGGGTACTACCGGGGCCGCCAGGTGCTCACGATCGAAGTGGCTTAAACGAGCTAAGGGCGAATTCGCGTGCCAACACTAATCGTCGGTACGGCGAATTCGTTCCGCGAAGCGGGGCAAATGAGCCGCTCGGGGGTTTGGGCGCGTTCCCGATTTAGGCTCGGC
>JBAUZZ010000413.1:0-2077 GCA_049585495.1 Chthoniobacterales bacterium
TGTTTGCAGCGTGAATGAGGCGGCCCGATGCGTCTAGCCCGCAAAACAGGAGAGGCTGCGCCACGGCTGGGTTCGATTCTGCCAAAAAAGCTTTCGATGGGCAAGCAAGGTCGGCGGCGCTACCTCGCAGATTGGTCTGTGGCTGCTCTTCGACCTGGCTGTATTTCTGGTTCTTGCGCCTGTCACTCTAAGTCAGCACGCGATAAAGATGAAGTCGCCGAGCTGCTTCAACTCCCCCGATTCGATACGCCAGAGGCCGAGATCAGCCATTCTCACAGTGCCAGAAGAATATATCACCTCCGATGATTGCCTATAATGAGAACCAATTATGCATCCTCGAGAAAAGCGGGATAGTTGATCAGGTGAAAGGGTTTATCGAGCTCGATCTTCGGCGAGGGCGTACTGCTGATGGTCGTCAATAATTCACCTGATCGCATGGCCGCTGCATGAGTCACGGATTTAAAGAAGAAAACAAGAAAGCAAAAAACATGATCGCGAAACTCACTGGAAAAGTTGTCTTAATCACGGGTGCAACTGCGGGTATTGGAAGAGCTTGCGCGCGTGCCCTCGCTAAAGACGGAGCGCGCCTTGTCCTCACCGGACGACGTCAGGATCGGCTCGAGGAGATTAAGCAAGAAGCAGAAAAGTATGGTACACAGGCGATCAGCGTCGCTGGCGATGCTAGAGAAGAAAGTACCGCTACAAAAACGGTCGAAGCGGCTGTCCGAGCGTTCGGACAAATAGATATTCTTGTTAACAACGCCGGTGCGGGGAATTACAAAAACCTCGTCGAAACGAGCGCCGGGGAATACGATGAACTAATGGACACGAACGTGCGTTCAACGTTCCTGTTCACCCGACATACCGTACCGGTCATGCTTGAACGAAAGCAGGGTACGATCCTGATGATATCGTCGATGGCGGGCGTCTACGGTTTTGCGGGCGAAGCGGTGTATTGTGCAACGAAGTTTGCCCAAGTCGGATTTGCCCAGGCTCTGGATAAAGAACTCAGAATTCACGGAATCAAGGTTGGTGTTATCTGCCCTGGAGGCGTAAAGACCGAATTCGCTATCGGAAGGGGACGCACCGAAGAAGGCGTCACTAAATCGGATATGCTTGATCCGGAAGATGTGGCAGAAGCCGTTCTGCTGGCCTGCAAACAGTCTCCGGGCTCGCGGATTATTGAAATCCGAATGCGCACGATGGCAGAACCGCTTGCCTAGAAAACAATGAATTATCGAAAATTAGGCAAATCTGGACTTGAGGCTTCGGTCGTGGGTTTCGGAGCCTGGCCGCGGACCGGACCCACGAAGACGTGACATATGCACTCGCGCCAAGCTCGGCCTTGAAGTCGCTGTCGTTGTCTTCAATTTCTTATTGCCAAAGATAGCGCTTTGATATAGTATGGCTCTTTGTCGGGTGAGCCACAGGTACCCGAATACTCCGGGGGTTTACAAGGAGGGTCGCGGAGCCCCAAAAAGCTGCTGTTCGTTTTAGGATAATCCGGAAAAGAGATTCAGATTTCTTTGCTGCGTCGATCGGTCTCAGAATTGAGACCACTGACTTTTATCGGATGAGAGCCAGCAAGATGGCTTAACTATTGCGCTTTACCGCAGAACAAAAGCCGTACCGTACAGAACATCACACGTTCTAGCGATTTGGAAGGTAAAATCCAAGTCAAGATCCAGACGCAGGAGGAGTAATTTCGCAGGCTTCATCGTGCGTGGAATGGATGCCTTGTCCATGGGGCGGATAGCCGCGCCGCTCGTTCACTTCTCCGTCGCGGTCTCGTCAACTCATTCGCTAATCGCCAAGGAACAGGAGTAAACGATATGCCTCGAGTCAAGCTACCAATTATTTGCGGAGCGATCCTAGGGACGTCAATCGTCTGTTCAACCGCTTTCGCCCAAAGCCTCAACGCGGGGCCCACCCCGCCACCCACCCCGGGCCCCACCCCGGTTCCAAACTCGTTCCCCACCCCCACTCCGAACCCGAATCCCTTTGCTTCGCCGTCGCCGTCGCCGCCGCCCGGTGTCCAAGCGGGAGGTGTGGCAATACCAATGCCGGTACTTAATAT
>JBAUZZ010000414.1:0-1940 GCA_049585495.1 Chthoniobacterales bacterium
CGGTGGAAGGACCGAAACTGGAGGGTATCAAACCAGAGGTGTCGCCGTCAGCTTCGGCGGGTCCTCAAGGAAAGCCGCAACAGAAGAAGGCGAATTATGAGATGGTGGCCTACTACACCTCGTCGCACCCGGTGATCGCACCTACTCCGGTGGCCGATCCGAACTTGTATCTGCCGCGCGCGACTCTCATTCCGTGTGCATTGATTTTGACTGTAGATTCATCCAGCCGGGATACACCGGTTTTGGCCGAGGTAACACAGGACGTAAAAGCCTTTGGTGCAACTGGCAAGGTAGTGATACCTGCCGGCACGCTGGTTGCGGGTTTCGCGAGTCCGAATCGGGTGCGTGACCGGATCGAGGTCAAAGGCTCCTGGGATCTGATTTTCGTCAAAACCGGCAAGGAGTACGAGTTCCGTGGGATCGCATGTGATCGAATTTATGATCAAAACACAGGGCGCTACGGACTAACCGATGGCTCGGCTGGGCTGCATGGACAGATCTTTTATACGGATCAATACGCGGAGCTGAAGGCATTTGGCGCGGCTGCATTGGCGGGTGTGGCGCAAGGGTTTCAGACGCTACAGGGGAATTCGCTCGCCGGAAACGATCTGCAGCACACGCCGCGGAATGCGGGCCTCCAAGGATTAAGCAACGTGATGGAGCTCATGGTGCAAAAATATCTGAACGCAAATGACGGCGACGAGACTTACGTGCGGGTGCCTGCGAGCAAAGAGTTCTACGTGTTTACGACGTCGGTCATTGAGCCTGATCGAGCCAGTATAGGAGCTTATGAGCAGGGGGCAAAGGCACAAACCCTCTGGGAGAAAATCGAAGCGTCAAAAGAAGAGTTAAAACAGAACGGAATCAGTCCGGAGCTCAAACAGATGCTAAACGACATGGCTCAGCGCCAGGCGCAGCTGGAGAAGCTAAAAGGTCAGGCTTCGCCCGGTCCGTCGCCCAGTGGCAATAACCCGTTCTAAAGAACAATATGAAGACGAGAGTGATCATTGTTAGTTTGGCTGTTGGAGCTGTTTTGAGCGGCTGCTCTTACTCGGGAGCAAAGGCCACTGGCGGGCCGCGCGCGAAAGCTTCGGTTGGTCGCCGGCCTTCCGGGCGTCGGCTAACTTATCAGGGAAACGGGCTTGTCCGTGTACCGGACCAGACTCATGTCTACAAGGTAGGACGGCTGCCCGGTGGAGATTCGATGCGTGAGGCGGGTAATTACTACCATATCGAACAGAGCGCGTACTGGAACCGCTTTGTAAAGGGTGGCAGCCCCATCGTGACGAATAGGGTATCGGCAACGAGCGGGCCGACCGAAACCGCGGCAGCGAAGGCTTACCGGATTGCCCCGGATGACCACGAGCTTATCGAGTTACGGAACGAGGCTCGGGATGATAAGGAAAAGGCGGCACAGGAGCTGGCCCAGGCGAAACTGGCGCGAGAAAAGTTGGAGGGCCTGACACAAGGCTTGGCGCATACAGATCAAGTCATTAAAGAGGCGCAAACCCAGATCGCGGAACTCAAAGCTCAGAACGATGAATTGCGGCGTAAAGCTGCTACGAAAGAGAGCGAGAAGTCACCAGACACGGATTTTTCGAAGATCGAGGGAATGAGCAAACAATCCAAGGCAGAGGGTTTGCAGCCTGGTCCAGGAAGCGATGATTGATCCATCGTTACGGGAGAAACTCAAAGGACTTGAGAAATGCCTTTGCGAAAGCATTCTCGGGCAGGAGGAAGTCATCAGGGAAATAATTCCGATCCTGATCAATGGCGAATTGGGGATTAATTCTGAGGGCAAACCGAAAGCGAATCTGCTGTTGCTCGGGCCGCCAGGGGTAGGCAAAACCGACATCTGTAATGTTTTCACGGATTCGGAACTATTTCCCTGATGACTTCCTCTTGCCCGAGAATGCCTTCGCAAAGGCATTTCTCAAGTC
>JBAUZZ010000415.1:0-14645 GCA_049585495.1 Chthoniobacterales bacterium
GTACTCATTCTGTGCGTTCTCTTATTGTTAGTCTGCCGTAGGGTTTCCTTCGCGAAATTCGGCTGGATCTGTGAAATCAAACCAATTGACTCCTTAGGCAGGCGCCCGATTTCCCCTCATCACGGGATCAGGGTAAAGGATTGGCCCCGAAGTCAGATTCCCTGAGGGACCAACCGTGCCGGTACCCGATTTCGCATCGCTCCCGAGACGGTAGGGTTCTATAGCGAGCTTCAAAACCGAAGCGACCGATTACATATGGAAGAAAAAAAGATTGTACGATACCAGAGAACAAATCGGACACCGAGTTGATGACCGCTTTGGCTGAGCACGATGCCGATGCGATGGAGAAAAATTTATCATCGATACGAGCCGATTCTGCGGACGGTGATTGTCAGCGTCCTTCACGAAGAGGGGGACACGGACGATGTGTTGCACGATGTCTTCCTTCAACTCTGGAATCACTCGGATCGATTGGTGCCGGAGAAAGGTCTGCACGGATTTCTCGTGACGATGGTACGAAGGCGGGGGTTAGATCGGCTGCGCCGCCGCTTGGCCTATCGTCGTGTGACGGACAGATTCGAATGCAAGCTCAAGGCGGAATTCAGAGATGAACTCAGAGGCAACGAGGCCGAGCCGGCGAATAAGGATCTCTCGGAGCTCTTGGAAGGGATGATCGGCGAACTACCTGACCCACAGCAAGAAGTGGTCCATCTCACTTTCTTCGAAGGGATGAGCCAGCGAGAGATTGCCGCGCGCAAGGCGATTGCGCTAGGCACAGTAAAGACGCGGCTGCAACTGGCGCGGAAGAAACTGCTGCATCAACTGGTGCCGCTACAGGACAAGATCTAGCTCCCTATGGTTCGACGCTCAACGCCACCTAATTCTAACGCATCAGCCTTATCCAAAAACGAGCGTCACACGAAGCATCGCTCCAACATGACGCATTTGCCCATCGTGATGGCTGAATTAAATCGGGTTTCCAAAATTGATGATCTTCTGGCGCCGAGACATAGTTGCATATCACCGGTGTCTTCCCATGTCAGAACAATATCATACCGCTTCTACTCGATCTTCTACTCTCGAAGAAGAAACCAGGATTACCATTGAGGAGGCAAGAATGGTGCTTCCTGGCATTCAGGCACTCTTTGGCTTCCAGCTAATTGCTGTTTTCAATAGTCGTTTCCAGGATTTGCTGGTCGTGGAGCAATACCTGCATGTGTTCGCCTTAGTCCTTGTCGCACTTTCTGCTGCGTGCATAATGACACCAGCCGCCTATCACCGAATTGCTGAGCGAGGAAGCGTCTCGCGACATTTCGTGGATCTGGCATCGGGCTTCTTGGCGGGCGCGATGCTGCCGCTGATGCTTGGAATTTCGATCGAGTTGTTCCTGGTTAGCAGACTAGTTACGAAGAACATAATGGGTAGCGTCGCCCTAGCCTCAATTTTATTTCTGATCTTCTTGATTCTCTGGTTTATCTTTCCCTGGAAAGATAGGGTTGCTCAGAAGCAACATCCCCTGCCGAGCGCAAAAAGGGATAGGAAAACCTGAATAGCAGCCCTTAGCTTTCAAAGCTTTTCATATACGTCTTTGAGCAAGATTTGCAGCTTTTTGCGGGCGTAGCGCGGCCGAAGGCGTGGTTTGAGAGCCCGGTTCTATGTTTGCGGAAAAAGGGCGGACAGTTAGCAAAAATGCAAGTGACATCCACATACCGGTTCGCTCGAGTTTCAGCGTTTAAGGCTCGCGACGTAACGCGCGAGATCCAGGGCCGTTCGGCGTCGGATGCACTGGATCTTTTGGCGTTCTGCCCGGGCGCGTTCCCCAATGACCGAGCAGGCGGTATTTAGCGTGTTCCGTTTTCAAGGACTTTCGGAAAAGCAGAATATCCTGCAAATAGATCTGAGCTCCCAGTAGGTAGTGCACGTCTTTTGCAAGCTCTGCACTGAACCTCCCGTGCTCCATCAAGTATCCCTTAGGTGGTGCCGAAGGCTCCAGCTGAGAGAGCCAGGCCGGGCTTTCCAGCGTGACCCTGTAGCCCGTGGTCCTGGCATCTCGAGCGCCGCAAAACCGGGAACCTTACTGGTAGAAGTTGATATTCAGGCCCTTACCCAGGCTTCGCTGAGTCCCAGGCCGCACCTCTGAAATCATCGCTTCTTCCGTATCGAGAAAAGTGTAGCAACTGGTGCGCTGGATACCTTAAACTATCAGAGGCAAAACTGGCCCGGCGCGCCGTTGGCTAGCAAGCGAGTGGCAGTGTTAAGGTCAATTCTCAAATCCGCTCAGATGCGGTCCTTCAGCTCAGTAGGTCCGTTGCCGCTTGCACAGTGGACGCAGCAGAAAATCTGGCCCTCCTTTTCCACGCCGTGACCGATGATCCGGCAGTCGCAGTGCGGACAAGTCGGCGCGAGCGCGTGAATCGCGCATTCGAAGCTGTCGAAGACGTGGCTCTTCCCGGCGACGGTCACCTCGAAAGCTTTGTCGTAGTCGTTTCCGCAAGTTTCGCATTTAGGCATCTTTGGTTCTCCATAGTTGGCGGTTTAGCCTTCGGCAGCTCACTGAGAATTTGTCACATCATGGAGCCAAAAAGAAGCTGGAAGCTGGGATACAATCGCAGCTTATAATACGCTTCTCTTGCGGTCTCCGTTTGGCGAGAATGCTCTCTGGGGAGTTGTCATCCGAATGGTGCGCGTTTGCAGGAGCGTGAGTAAGTGCTACTAGCTACTTTATGATCACCTCTCGTTCCCGCTCCTCGTCTTCGTCACTTTGCTCTCCTTTCTCGGCAGGCTCTTTATCCGCCTCGTCGGGCAATGGGCAACCGGCTTCCTCGTCGCTGAAAGTAGGCTGATTTTCTTTTTTCCTTGCCTGCTCCTTTTCCATTCGCTCCTCTTCCACGAGGGTTGGTTTCTCCTCGTGCGCGGGATCGACTGCAATGATGACCTCTTTTTCGTAATTCACTGGCTCGTCTTTTTTTTTCGATTCCATAGATACTTGTTCGCGCCACGGAGCACGTTTGGTCGTTTCCCCATCACCCTTGCGGCTGACCCACTGGCCGGGAGACGCTGCGAGCGACCCATAGAGCACCCCGTCGACGTCACCCACGAGGAAGGGCATCGATGTCTGGCTCGCGATGAGGTGATCGTTATTCTCAAAGCCAGAAAACAAGGAATCCGTGCTTCAGCGCTGGAAGCATACAAACTGGCGATCTACAAACCGTTCGAACGCCTTTCCGGCATAGCGCTTCTTCCCGAACCGCCGGTGCTCGCGACGAGACCTCGACTACGTCGCGCAACAGCTTGGGTTTCACCCCGAGTCGATCGATGTGAACAGCAATTCTGCAAAGACCCGCATTCGACACGACTGGCTCATCCTCGACTTCTATGGCTTTCGACCCTTTGATTCGACGGCCAAATCGTTCGCTGCTGGCGAGATCGAGAAGATGGCACGCTCCCGGTTGCAGCCGGCACTTATTCTCTGGCGGATCGTCGATAGTCTTGTCAAGGAGAAGATCGAAATCCCGGGGTACTGCCCCTTGGCCGAGCTTTATCCTCGCCGCCGTCAATACCCCGGTGGCGGCGCAAATGAAAACAATCACCGTTTCAATCATTAAGTGAACAGTATTGAGGCTAAAAGGCTCTCTGTCCTTGGCACCCCTCGTATCGACATGCCTAAGTGCGATGATGAGAGACAGCCTAGTCAATAGTCAGGGTGCTGCCTTAGACTAGGAAGAAACCAGTGGCAGCATCAGAAACGAAAAATTAAAAACGACAGGCGAACCGATCTGGATGCTCTAGGTATATTCAACGAATGGGCGACTAAATTGTCCAGAGGCCTTTTCGGAGGGACTACGGAGAACGCTGGCAGTGCCAGGCTCTCGCCAGTTAAATGGCCCGCAGCGCCCATCTGATGCGAAAAGGAGCGCGGAAAGCTGGCTCGGTATGAATCAATGGGGCGGGATCAATAATTATCGAGAGATTCTTAGAGTCGCAATTCCGGTCAGCCTGGAGTCTGTATTCCAGGCATCGTTCACTTTGGTCGACCAGCTCATCGTTGGCGTGCTTGGCGCCACTGCGGTCGCAGCGGTCGGTCTCTCCAACGGCGTCTCTTTCATTATTGCCTTGCTCTACTCCGCAATCGGAACGGGGAGCGGCGTCATAGTGGCCCAGGCGTTTGGGCGGCAGGACATGAAGGCAGTCTCAAAAGTCGCCACGCTTGGACAAATAATGGCAGCTGTTTTTGGAGGCTGCACGGCTTTGCCACTGATGCTGTTTCCGGCCGTCATACTTCGAGCGGTCGGAGCCCAAGGGGATCTAGTCGGAGTTGCATCCGGGTATTTTCAGTTGTTCGCAGCCTCGATGCCAATGACTGTCACCAGCGCTGTAACGGCAGCTACGTTTCGTTCCCTGAGTGATGCACGAACGCCGATGGTAATTACTATGGCAGCAGTGATTTTGAACACGCTGCTGGCCCTTCTTCTCGTGCTTGGTTTGGGACCCTTCCCGAAGCTAGGCGTCATCGGCGCGGGGCTGGCTTCCTTGATATCACAGGCCGCGCGGTGTCTCGGCCTTTTGGTCGCTCTATACCATCGGAAGCGGTGCATACGGTGGTGTTGGCCCGGCCTGGGAAAAGCAACTCGGGAGATTGCCCGACCCTTATTCGAGATCACCTATCCAATCGCACTCAGCGAAATGCTCTGGGGAACAAGCACCTTTATTTACACGATCGTATTCACCCGGCTAGGCACAGCGGCTCTCGCTTCCAGTCAGATCGTCATGACGATCGAGAACCTCTTCATTGTCGCGGCTGCGGGTCTGCCTCCTGCTGCGGTCGCGTCTATTGGCCAAGCGATTGGCGAAGGCTCCTGGCGGCACGCGAAGAAGCAGGCGGGGTTGGTGCTTCGACTGGGGGTTATTGTCGGTCTCGGGTTCGGTGCAGCGTTAATGGTTGCCAGCTTTCTCTTACCTGTCCTTTATCCGCGCGTTGGAAAGGATGTCGTGCACCTTGCGTTCTGGGGCATAAGCATCACTGCTTGCGTCCAGGTTGCGAAAGTTCTCAATAACATTTTGGGAAACGGCATACTTCCTAGCGGGGGCGACACAAAATTTGTTCTGTTGACTCATGTGATTGGCAGCTATGCGGCAGGACTACCGGCCGCGCTGCTTTTAGGAATCGTCGCTAGGCTAGGAGCGCAGAGCGTGTTTGCCGCCAGGGCCTTAGAGGAAGTGCTGAAGATGTTCATTTTTCTTCTGCGCTATCGCACGCCGTCCTGGTATCGAAAGTCGATGAACAGGCCCGCTGCCGCTTCATCCAAACCGTGAACTCACAACGCGATTCGATAAGACCGGTTCTTTGCGATTTTGGTCCGCTGCATAAGACCAGCCTGAATGGTCGCAACGAACTAGGGCAAAATGATGCGAAAGGCGGCTATTTTCGACGTCGACGGCCCGCTGGTTGACTCGGTTGACCTTCATGCCCGGGCCTGGCAAGAAGCTTTCGGCGAATTTGGTCAGCGGCTTCACTTTTCTGACCTACGGTCTCAGATCGGCAAGGGCTCTGATATGCTCGTTCCGTGCTTCCTTAGCAAGGAAGAGTCAGCACGTCTCGGTAAAGAACTTTCCAGACGGCAGGAAGAGATTTTCAAGGAGCGGTACCTTCCAAAAGTGAGACCGTTTGCAGCGGTCCCTGAGTTGTTTGCTCGACTAAGACAAGAGCGCTAGACCGTGGCGCTGGCATCTTCCGGAAAAGAGGGAAGAGGTTGCGTGTTACAAGAAATTGATTGGCATTGAAGAGCTTACCGACCTGAACATTTCCTCTGAGGAAGCGCAGCGATCAAAGCCGCATCCGGACATCTTTGAGGTCGCTATGAAGCAATTAGCTAATGTTACACCTGACCGGGTACTGGCTTTCGGCGATACTCCACACGATATCGAAGCTGCGCGTCAGGTAAATATTCGAACCATTGCATTGCTCGGCGGAGGATATCCGGAGGAGGAATTGCGTTCCGCTGGCGCAATCGATATTTTCCGAGGGCCTGCCGAATTATTGTTCCGCTACGAGGACTGGTCCGGGAGAATAGGGTAGGCGCTAGCCTACATCGCTCACGAGTCCTCAGAGATTTGTGAGCAATCCAGGCTCGGTTGTTTCGTCTATAAAACCTTCTTTCTGGCTTACCGTGCTCATTTAACAAAAATATCAGTCGGGCCTTGTCCGAGGAGCGGCGGTACATCCGCAAGGCACAGCACAGTCGAATTCGAGTATGGAGCTGGGGAGGAAATTAAAATGGACCCAAAAGGAGAGCCCGCAATTCAACAAGCGATCGAGGGGAAACCTGCTGCGAGCTGGGCTTCGATTTTCCTAGACTATGTTGAACTGAAGGCGAAACTACTGGCGACGGAATCCAAAGAGGCTTCAAGCCATCTGATCGGGCTTATTGTTCTGACGGGCGTTGTGCTGGTACTGGCCATTGCGAGCATTCTGATGTATGGCGCATTTCTCCTGTTTGTTGTGTCCCTCCTGTTTCATTTGGCGTGGGGATGGAGCGCCCTTATTTGCGGGGTCGTCCTTACGCTTTTGAGTGTGATCGTATTTTTTATCTTGCGACAGCGTCTTCGTAAGCCGGTTTTCCAGATAACGCTCAAGGATATTGAAAAGGATAAAGAATGGCTGACCCAGAAGAAGACAAAGGCTACTTAGCTGCCCGCCTCGAAGAAGATCGCCGGGGGATGGCGCAACAGGTGACCGAACTGAAGAAAGATTACAACGTCACTCGCCAACTAAATGCATCGATTAGACAGTATCCGTGGGCCTGGGTCGCCGGTGCTGCTCTGATAGGCTGGTTGCTATCGCGGGTGCCGGCCCGGCGCAAAGAGGTTTATCTCTGGAAACGGCATTTCAGGGATGAAAATCCACGCGAGATCCGGGTCGTGCCGCCGAGTGCCGAAAAACCCGATTTTCGCGAAGGCGTTTGGTCATTTACTCGGCCGTTCCTGAGCACATACCTTGCCCGCGAGCTTTATAAGCGTGTCGGGGGACCCCGAGAGCAGTCGCCGCAGTGACGGGCTGCTACTCTTCAACCTCTAGGTAAGAAGGAAGTGTGCTAGACCGCCTGACTGGGAAAAAGATGACTGTAAAACACAGTAGGGAACTAGGAGTTAGTTCTCAAATTGAGCCGTCGACAATTCATGGACTTTGCCTCTTGAGCATCGTCGCCGCGGCTTCTCGCAGCGCTGATTGCGGCGAGGCATGACCTTCCGTCGCGACCTGCAAGGCTGTTCCCAAGGCGGTGAAGAAGCGGCCCATTTGCGGAATGTTCGGCATGACTTGGCCTGCATCGACGGCTACCTTCAGCTGCCGTAGATTTGGATTATCTCTAGCCATTTTCTCATAAAGCGAGACCAGCGCGGGAAGGCCGATGGGTTTTGCATGATCCATGGCGGTGAGACCCTCTTCCGTCAACGCGCAGTCCACCAGAAATTCCGTAGCCAGATCCTGGTTCGGGCTTGAGCGATTGAGGTATGCCACCGTTACTCCGACGAAAGGACGCCCGACGTTTCCGTTCACGCCCGGGATTACCGCCACCCCAAAGTCGATCCCACTCTTAATAAGATTCGACCAAGCCCACGGCCCGGAGATCATCATGGCCAGCCTGCCTTTAGCCATTAGGTCCTCCGTATCGCTATACGATACGCTCTTGGCAAGGACGCCCGCGCGGACCAACGCGGTGATGGCCGAAAGTCCGGCAACCGCTCCTGGCGTCGCCACTCCGACGTTTTTCCAGTCGTAGTCCGTACCGGTATTTCCAAACACATAGGCGCCGCCGCTAGCGAGAATTCCCCAGGAGTAGAACGGGCTTGTGTAGTCCCAAAGAATCGTAGTTACTCCAGTCTGTTTGATCTTATTGTTGGTCGAGAGCAGATCGGTCAGCTTGGTTGGCGGGGCACCGTCGAGAAGCTTTTTGTTATAGATAAGGGTCACGGTCTCCAGAGCAACAGGATACCCCCAGATCTGCTCCTGGTGGCGGACAGCCTGCCAAGCTTTCGGAAAGAATTTCTTTTCGAACTCATCTGAAATCTGCACCGGCGAAATCAAGCCGCTGTCAGCCCATTCACCCAACTTATCGTGAGCCCAGACAACGATATCAGGGCCCTTTCCGGCTTGTGCGGCAAGCGGGAAACTGTTCGTAAGCTTTTCGGGAGCCTCAATTGTGACCTGAATGCCAAAGTCCTTTTCGAATTTCTTTGCAAACGGTTCGAGAGCATGCCCGCGGTCGTTATCCATCCAGATTCAAAAGCGAACCATTGGTCCAGGCGAATAGGTTCGTCGAGAGGATCGTGACGGCCTTTAGAACCAAAAGCCACTCCTTCACGGAAGAATAACACTCTGGACTCTGGAAACGGATCATCCTTTTACCTGCTATCAGGCACAAGTAACGCGATTACGTTCGCGTGAGAACGATTAACCGGCCCTATTGTTCAGGTTTGCCAAACAACAACTGTCCGCCCTTTCCCCTTGTTCAGGCGCTAACCTGACCGCCAATCGAATCCTCGATCCCGATCCTGGTTATGACGAAAGACAAATGAGGAAATGAGCGAGTTTGAGGCATTTGAGGAAGTGGGAGAAAAGGTAGGCGAGGAGCAAGCATGGCAGGCTCGCAGAGAGAAGAGCAGGAATTAGGCGAAAGTCTTGGTGCCTGGCGGAGCGTGCTTGGCGAATTGTTCCGAAGTATTCTCCGGGCGCTTGATCCCAGGCCGCGCTTGAAACGGTCCCTGCGCAACCAGGTGTCTGTTTGGATTAGCTTAGCAGCGATCCTGGGTTGGGTGCTTTCGCGGATTCCAGCAAAACGAGATAAGGTCTACGTACTTCCGAGCAACGAGGATCAAAAAGATCGAGGGCGCAAAACCTCCTTGTCGGTCCAGAAAGGTCAGCGGAAAGGTCGACTCACAATCTTGTCAATGGGACTCGAGCTTTTGGTAGCGGTCGGGTTGAAAATCCTGAAACGCTATGGGAAGTCTTGGAGTTCTAAACTTTTCTCCAACCGGAAGGACTCGCCTGAAAAGGCAGCGGTGTCGCGCCGCGGTTTCGATAAAACCGCGCCTGCGGTACTTGGTTACCTGCACGAAGCGGTACGCGAATCGGTTCCCCATGAGTCGCACCCAAGTAAGTCTTACCAAAAAAGCATTTTTGGACTTTTTAGGAACACCGCGACGGAGTGGATCGAAGACAAATGCCCCCAGCTCGGCGCGGCCCTAGCCTATTTTACGGTCTTTTCGTTAGCGCCACTAATTCTGGTGCTCCTGGCAGTTTTCGGCCTGTTCTTCGGCAGTAGCGAGCATGCGCGAGACAAGATCACTGAACAGTTGCAATATTTTATCGATCCGAGTGGGATAAAAGTCATTAAGGACATCGCCGCCAGCGCGGCCAAGCCGACGAGCAGCGTGTTGGCAACGTCTCTCGGCATTATCGTCGCTCTATTCGGTGCCAGCGGGGTTTTCGGTCAACTGCAGGACGCGTTAAACACGATCTGGGGCGTAAAGCCCAAGCCTGGCGCTGGATTGTGGGGCTTTTTGCGAGCGCGATTCCTGTCGTTTGCGATGGTAGCCGGCGTCTGCTTTCTGCTGCTCGTATCCCTGACCGTTGAAACCGTACTCAGAGGCTTAAGTGGGTATCTAAAAAGCATGTTACCGGGCGGCGGCACCTTCGTACTGGTGATCTTTTTCCTCTTCGACCTCGTCGTCATAATACTGCTTTTCGCGATGATCTTCCGATACCTGCCGGACGCCAAGATCGCTTGGCACGACGTCTGGGTTGGCGCGACGCTTACGGCAGTTCTCTTCGTCATCGGCAAGTTCCTTCTTGGTCTGTATCTGGGAAGCGGCGCCGCGGGCTCAGCTTATGGTGCGGCCAGCTCGCTTATAAGCTTGTTACTATGGATTTACTACGCCACTCAAATTGTGCTCTTCGGTGCAGAGTTCACGCAAGTTTACACCAATACCTACGGTTCCCATATTGAGCCGGAGGAACATGCGGTGAGGGTGGAGAGAACGGAGGTCGAGG
Organism: Chthoniobacterales bacterium; assembly: GCA_049585495.1. Taxonomy (GTDB): domain Bacteria; phylum Verrucomicrobiota; class Verrucomicrobiia; order Chthoniobacterales; family JAFAMB01; genus JBAUZZ01. The sequence goes on from JBAUZZ010000415.1 coordinate 10,049, forward strand.
TGCCAAACGTTCGGCAGTGACGACATCGAGCCCCATTTGTGGCGGGTGTGCGTCTCCTGCATCGTCCTCGATGTCGTGGCAACTCGAGAGTGAGACTCGCAGGCCGGCTGGATCCTGCAAATCCACTGCAGCCATGAGAAACGAACATAGGTCTCTGATGTTAAAGATCAGCAGAAGGAAAGGAGAACCCAATGAACAAACTTCGCTTTAAAGGAACCCGGAATGGAATCAAAGGGAAGCTGCGCGAAAAGTATGGCAACCTTACCGATGATGATCTGGCCTATTCCGAGGGACAAGACGAAGAGCTTAATCGGAAGAATCCAGAAGCGACTAGGGAAAACGCACGATGAAGTCAAAAGGATGCTCGAGGGTCTATAAATCAGGGTCGAAACCTTAAATTCAAAGATTTTTGGTTATGCTATCTTATGCAATTGTTTTCTTGGTGATCGCAATCATCGCCGGCGTTCTCGGCTTCAGCGGGACAGCCGGAACGGCGGCTTGGCTCGCGCACGTGTGTTTGTCGTTTTCCTCGTGCTATTTGTGATCTCATTGATTTTTCGAGGAAGATCGTCTGTTTAAACTTTGTAGCCGGGAATATAGCCGAGGTCGTTTTAATCGGCGGAAGCATTGGATGAGTGGCGATTTCACGAAAGGAACGACTTCCCCTGCGTCGCCGTATATTCTCGCCTTTCTCGTTGGCCCGGATTCGTTGTCTCCCTTTCATCGAATTGCGGAAAGGGTCACAGTTGCGCGCCGGTTCATTGACCTTGCTTCCCGTTTTCTGGAACGTGCCATGTTGCCGCTCATGCTCGGAGTTGGTCTCAACCTTGGGAAAACGCCGGTTTCGCAGAGGCTCGAAGCGCTAGCTGTAAAATGAAGAAGACCAATCCACGATTATTATCTGACCTGCCCAGCTACGGGGATGACGGTGCCGTTCATGCCGTTGTGGAAGCCCCGAAAGGTTCGCTCGTCAAACTAAGGTACGACATCAAGCTCGGCACCTTCACGGTCTCTCACTCGCTGCCCCTAGGTTTATCGTATCCCTTCGATTGGGGCTTTGTTCCCAGTACACGAGCCCCGGACGGCGATCCTTTGGATGTTTTGATCCTCCATGAGGGCGCAACTTATCCAGGGGTAGTGCTTCCCTGCCACCCGCTCGGCTTGGTGGAGATGGATCAAGACGAAAAGGAAGGCGGTCGCGAGAGGAACGACCGCGTTATCGTTATGCCTGCCTGGCATGATCGCATGGGTGACTTTGAGCGAGCTTCCGACTTGCCAGCGCGTTTACGAGCGGAAATGGAGCAATTTTTTTTGAGCACGACCTTTTTTACGGCGAAGAACCCAAAGATCGTAGGGTGGAAAGGTCCGAAAAGAGCTGCGGCCATCATCAAAGAGAGTAGCAAAGCCTACTTACTTGAGAGCGTCGCCTAGCCAAGGGCGCTGGCGTCTAGCTGCCGCTCTAGACCTATGCCAACTGCAGTTACGCTATCGAGGGGGGACATCGCCCCGGTTTCGTTTTTTTCTCTTGCAGCGTCGTCTGAAGGAGCTTTGCGCCTTCTTTGTCACCAAGTAGCTCAGCGTAGGTGCGAGCCGTGCCGTAGGCGGTAATCTCGTAATGTTCGACCCGTTGCGCGGCGGAGATCAGTCCTGCGTCCTTCACCTCCGTATCAGCTTCTTCCTCAATCATTTCAGCACCCTCAGCGATGATGCCTTCCATTCCTTTGAATTTGGCTCCCCGCGTCGACCGCTTATGGCCGGATAAGATTTTTTCCAGTCGTTTCGACGTGCCGTTTTTGTTTGTTTCAGGTGTTCCCGGAAACCAGCGGCCAGTTGTGCACTATCGGCAGCTCCCGCCATTTTCGGTAAGGCTTTGATTAGCTGTTTTTCTGCGGTGTGGAGGTCCTTCAGTTCGTGGACGTTGAGATCCTAGAGAGTTGCGAGCTCCATAGGGTTAGTTTGCGCTCAATGGGGGTAACGGATCTACGCGCTTCGCAAAACTCAGACTCGATCAGCGAAACAACCAAACTCCGCACTTGTTCACCACTCACTCTTTCTTCGTAAGATATAGGGTTCGAGATCCGCCTGATCCCATTCCCAGGGCGTTTTGCTATTCGGCATTTCGATCTGTTGTTCTCTCCAATCCTGCAATACATAGACAAGCGCCGCTAACCTTTCAGAAATTTCCGGCGCCGTCTTTCCCTCGGCAACCATTCGCTTTACCTCGTCGTGGAACCATTGAGCAGCATGACAAGCACCGATGCGAAACTTCGATTCTTCGGCCATAGCTTCTTTTAGAGGGAAGTGTCCTTGAGAGTTACCCCGGGATTCTCTCAACTATCAGCGTGTCGCCACCTTTACCGCTGGGCTCTCGGAAACAACCTTCGTTTCTGCCGTCATTCGCGGCTCGGGTCAGAGTTGGCTGTATGCGTTTCTCGGGCGCTGGCTAACCCTGGATCCAATCGCCATTCTGCTGAGTTTTCTGCCTTCGGTCACACCTTTGGGATGTCTCCGGCAGGTCCCCGGCACTCTGTTGGCTGTTCCCACGACGAATTAGTTAAAGACTTCGACCGTCGCACCCGACTCTTAGAGAGCGCTAGAAGGAACCGTTTCGGTCCGCGGCGCTTCAGTCCCAGTGCGGAAATTTCTGCGTCCGGGTCATACGCCAGAAGCGAACGAAAAAGGGGGCGTGATGAGAAGTACCCCCCACAGTCACGTGCTGGCAGTAAAGCGATAGGCTGGCGACGTAAAAAATCGCCAGTCTATTCGCTAATCACCTTTTGCTTATCCGGTTGTTTCAGCAAGGCCCCACGTATCCGCTCGTGGTCGATAACCGACACAATATGTGGACGTCAGAGGCGAAGTGCTGAAACAACCGGATAAGCATAAATCACCTAGCGGAATTCGTGTGAACATCCAATCTGTCGCATCGCATAGACATTTGGGGGCGACGTATTTCACCTCCTATATTTAGATCCGGTTCCACCCTTATGGTCGCGGAATTTAAGTCTGCTGAGCTAGGCCAACCTTCAAATCTAGCGCGTGTCGGCGATTGCGGGATCTATTTTTATGCGGCCTAACATCGAACTTCCCCTAACCATTTGTGCCCGGTCAATACTTTTCCGAAATCGCGCTCCTCTCCGGATTCGCATTCCAAACGCCAGATCCGCTCGGGAGTTTGCGCGCAAAGCGCTTTGCGGATTGATAGGAATTGTTGAAACCGTTTTCCTCCACCAAATCCATCGGGCCAAAGGCTACATGACGCAAGGGCGCTGTAGAATCCTGGAATGAGGTAAAGGACCTTGGCTAGTGGGTATGGCGCAACTGGTTATGACAACCCTAGACGGTTCTCAGGCCGACTGGGAGAAGACCGGACGCGCTCCGCGGCGCGAACAAGGTTACTATGGAATCAGAAAAGAAAGGATCGCCTTTGCACGTTACATCTAGGCCGTAACCTGGACTCTTATTGTGTGTTCGCTCACAAGCCAAACCGGTGGAAACAATCACCGTCGCCTCATTCAACTCCTCGCTCTCGAGTCGTACCGCAACGGAATCTGGACATTGCTTCTTGACGCTAACCACCGTTGCCAGAATGGCCTGTTTCACGTGGCTAGTTCGCCTTGTAGACCGGCGACGGTCGTATCTTGAACAAGATAGATGGTACAGCTCGTCTTCCCTCGCCGTTCGTTGGCGGAAACCCCGGCCATCGGTACGCTCTGCTGACCATTATTCGGTCCTCCATTCAGATCGGGACCGCAGCGGAACGTTCTGGCAACCAAAACAACCATCCGCAATTTTTTCGGTGGTTTCATTGTAGCGACCGAACATTCGACGAACAGGACCGCGCCAAAGGCTGAACGTTCGGTTGCTTTTCGCGAAAAATAGCGGTCCAATTTGCTTGTGTTCGAGGTGCCTTCGTCGCACAACCGTTCTCATAGCTTTCCCAATGACTCCCATCGTAACCGCTAGACTTGCTGATCATCTCTGCGCTCAAAGAGGAGTCGTTACTGACCATTGGGTTGAAGCCGTTCGAACTAGCCCGGAAATACCGTGTGCGCAAAAGCTCTCCCACGCAGAATTGAGCGACCATCTTCCGGATCTGTTCAATAATCTTGTCGAATATCTGCGGACCTCAGCCAGCGCCGACGCGCGCCGAAGAGCCATGCGGGAGGCTCGCCGCCATGGAAGTCGCCGCTGGGACCAGGGTTATAATTTAGCCGAGCTCCTTCGCGAATTAGGGACTGTTCATCGGCTGATTCTCCGGGATGCCATCCGGACCTTCGCCTCTTCTTTTCCTGACTGGAGGGCCGATGTGGACGAGGCTTGGGAAGTGACGAGCGGTTTCTTCGAAGATGCCGTGATCGGATCGACCGAGCAGTACGTTGAAAATTTTGGTTCTCAGCTGCGGCAAACAAGCAAGTCTCTTGCGGAGGCAAATGAAAAGCTGAGTAAAACTGATGCTTCTCGTCTCCTATTGATTCGAACAGTTTCGCACGATCTCAGCAATTTTCTAAATAGTTTAACTTGGGTCTTGAACGCTTTTGGGCCTGAATCAGATGAGGCTGAACGTCGCAAAATGATCGCAGTTACCGAACGCAAT